>JBIIRF010000282.1:0-3740 GCA_044341715.1 Bacteroidia bacterium
TTTATCAATACAACAATCAATGTTGAAACCAATAATTCACGCGAAGGACGCTCTGAAAAAAACGCAATCATCCCAATCATAATCACCGCAAATCCGCCCAGGAAAAATCCGGTAAACGGGAACTTGAAAGCATGCAGGATTCCACCCAATGCACATTCACTGAACGCCCATAAGGCAGTTAAACGGTGAATAAAAGAAGTTGAATTATGCTCCATTTTCATCAAAGTTCAAAGCTAATGGGAAACCCTGAAACTCTACGGTTAGGGGATTCATTATTATGAGTTTTATACGCAGACAAAAATCCGGAATTTAATCTCGCAAAGATCCAATGTTAAGTTAATATTAAGAAAAAAGGATGTTTTTTAAATAATCGTTACGATTACTCCATGTTACCATTAATTTAAGTGAATGTTAATTCCTTTGTATTCACAAATGCATAACATTTAGCAAACATCACAAACATACTGCTGAATAACAATGCATTACAATAATAAGAGTCAAGTTTATTGTAAACTAAATATTACCAAATACCTCAAATAACCAACTTAACCTTCACCTAACAATCCCATGACAACGAAGAACCGGATCAAAGCATCGTCCAATGCGACGAAGTACCTCCTCGCTTTAACGTTTCTGAGTTTTTCATTTCTCAGCCAACCGGCAGCAGCACAATCTACTGCCGACACCACCAAACACGAAGCGCCAAAAAAATGGTTTGAGACCATGGCCATCCGCGGGTATGTGCAAGCGCGCTACAACCGACTTTTTGAAACCAACCCTGATTTGAAATGTGAACAATGCGACAGAAGCTGGGGTGATAACGGTGGATTCTTTCTACGCCGGATTCGCATCATCTGGTCAGGACAAATTTCAAAGCAGGTTTATTTTTATATACAGCCAGACTTTGCAAGTTCGGTTTCTTCAACAAGCTTAAACTTTGCGTCCTTACGCGATGCGTACTTTGATGTTGGTGTCGATAAAAAGAATGAGTTTCGTTTCCGTATCGGACAAAGTAAAATACCTTTTGGATTTGAGAACCTCCAGAGTAGTCAGAACCGTTTACCGCTCGACCGTGCCGATGCCTTAAACTCTGCACTCAGCAATGAGCGTGACATGGGCGTATTATTTTACTGGGCACCTGAGAAGATTAGAAAACGTTTTGCGAGTCTGGTAGCAGATGGCTTAAAAGGATCAGGAGATTATGGTGTATTCGGCATAGGACTCTACAACGGACAAACGGCCAACAAACCTGAACTCAACAATAAACAACACCTGGTAGCCCGTGTAAGTTATCCGGTAGAAATCAAAGGACAAATCATCGAAGCAGGTTTACAGGGATATTCAGGCAAATTTGTAATGCCATCTGATCAGTTAAGTGCAGGAGTAAAAACAAACGACAATAAAGAATACGCCGACGAACGATTTGCCGGATCTATTGTACTCTACCCAAAACCATTCGGGATTCTAGCTGAATACAACATCGGCCGCGGACCGGAATTCAACAAAGAAACTGATTCCATTGAGGTAAAAGATTTACATGGCGGATTCATCACCGTTTGCTACAAAACACAAATTAAAAAGCATGTATTGATTCCATTTGCACGCTGGCAGTATTATCACGGTGGTAAAAAACACGAACTCGATGCACGCAGTTACCGCGTTGAAGAATATGAAATCGGTATCGAATGGCAACCGGTAAAACAATTTGAGTTTGTAGCCATGTACACTATTTCATCCCGTCAATTTGAAGACTATAAAAAACAAGATAACCTTCAGGAAGGAAATTTGTTAAGGTTACAGGCGCAGATTAACTTCTAATCCTACGGTATCATGTATTCAAAAGCTGTTCTTCAAAGAGCAGCTTTTTTTTTATCAACTCAGTAGAAGATACCGAAGGTTAAAAAATCAGCACAAAAAACCTTAACAACCACCTGAAGCACCTCTGATACAAGGCATTTCAGCAACACAAACACCGGTTGCTGCTGAATTCTTGTATTTTAGCAGTGCTATGAGTCTAACGGAAACATCGCTGCTGACGATAACCTGCATTGGATTTGCCTATGCATGTATAAAATTCAATTTACTCACCACAGGTGGAGCCATAGCATCCATCATCACCGGTCTCACCCTACTCTACTGCGGAGGAATTCCTATACTCATTCCGCTGATCTTCTTCTTTCTTTCAGGATCACTCATCTCACGACTACTACCACCACGTCATCATAGCGATAACAAATCAGGGAAAGCCCGCGATGCAGTACAGGTATTAGCTAACGGCGGCGTATATACGACAATTGCACTCATCCACTACTTCCACCCCCATCCGAGCCTGCCTGTGCTTATGGCCATTGCCCTCTCCACCGCTACCTCCGACACCTGGGCCTCCGACTTTGGACTCGGCATACCCTCTGCCACCTATAACATCAGCAATTTTAGATTAATTAGTCCGGGAGTATCCGGCGGTATCAGTCTCACCGGCACACTTGGCGGTCTAGCTGGCGCCCTCTCCATCGCCCTACTCTATTACTTCATCCTCCATCAAAGCCTGCTCTACGCCATTTACATCACCGCAGCTGGATTCACCGGTATGATTACAGATAGTCTGCTGGGAGCTAAACTGCAGGCAAAATACTACCAACCCCAAACCGGACACTGGTCTGACACACTCAACCAACACTATCAACACAAAAGCGGATTTCGCTCCATCACCAACGACCACATCAATCTGATAAGCCAGATCATCATCTGCATTGTTGCAATAATTCCGCTGCTACTACTCGCAAAGAGCCTCGAATAATAAGTGCAAAGCCCCCCCCTGAAATTAGTGAGAAACCTACTACTTTTTAACAGCCACCGACAGATCAACTAATTTTTATTAAACTTGTAACACTAATTTATTACACTTTCAACCATGAAAAAACTATTACTTGCCGCCATCCTCATTACGCAGGTTATCTTATGTGAAGCACAGAATCTCGCGGTTTACCGTTGGGCAGGAAAAATTGCAGGACCCAATAGTGAATATCCGGACTGGATCCGATGCGATGCCAGTGGAAATGTATATGTCAGCGGACGCTTTGAAGGCACCGTAGATTTCGATCCGGGTGCAGGAGCAACCTCCCGCATTTCGAATGGATCATCCGACGTATTTCTTGCCAAGTACACCACAGCAGGAAGTCTGGTTTGGGTAGTCACATTTGGCGGAACCGGAGCTGACCGTGCAGTAGCACATGAGCTGGACGCAGCAGGAAATATTTATCTTACCGGTTATTATTTATCTACCGTAGATTTTGATCCGGGTTCGGGAACAGTGAGTTACACAGCAGCCGGAGGAACAGATTTCTATTTCTCAAAATTCGACAACAACGGAAACCTTATCTGGGCCAACACCATTGGGTACCTTGGTACTGATTATGCTCAAACTCTTGCCATCGATAATAGCGGTGCATTGTATATTGCCGGTGAGTTTACAAGTGACAGTATAGATTTTGATCCGGGTCCCGGAGTATTTACTTTACCCAACAGCAACTCAAGTTTAACCACTTATGATCCGTATCTGGCAAAGTACGATACTTCCGGAGCACTTCAGTGGGTAAATAACTTTGGAGGCACCTCCAGTGATTATGCAAGAAGTGTTGTAGTTGCACCCAATGGAGATGTACTTCTCGGCGGTTACTTCTCCACTACATTCACACCGGATCCAGCAGCAGTAATCACTTTAACGAGTGTAGGAATTGCTG
>JBIIRF010000283.1:0-3729 GCA_044341715.1 Bacteroidia bacterium
CAAAAAATGAAGGAAAAGAAAAAGGCCACTTCGATAGGAAGCAGCCCTCATTCTTCTAACACAATCTAAACAACAATTACATTTTATCCCATTACATTTTCAAATCAATTGATACCCTCTTATCAGCAACAACTTATCTCCAGTTGATATGCAGCTCGGTAATTGCCCGCTTAATAACTCTTCTTTCGTGGAGACAGGCATGGCAGAGATATCGGCGGACTTTGTACAATCCAAGTGTCATTTTCGAAAACTGATGATCGGAAGCATTTCTGCTGATACGATCCATAGTGTTACCACATTTCGAACAAATAATATTGCTCATAGCCTTTCTTTTGATGACGCAAAGATCTGCCGACAACCCGACGAAAATGTTAAACCCATGTATAGTTTACATTAAATCGCACCTGAAAACCGGAGGATTAATTTTGATCCTGCAATAAAAAAGGGGAAGCCGAACTGACCTCCCCTTTTTCAATTTATTAATTTACCTGTTACGGTGTAGCGAAATCATAATTCACAGAAGCACCCATCAGGACAGGCAGCTTCGACCAGGTTTCGATACCGTTTCGGGTACGGATCACGATATAGTAGCTATTACCGGCGGCAGAAACAGGGAATGAAGCAGCTGCATTTCCGTTAATATCCAGTAACGCCGTAGTTGAATGAACCATACTATATGGACTGGTTGCAGCGTGAAGTTCAACGGTAATAGAATCACAAGCTGCAGGACTCACATGTAATCCATTATTGTATAAGATCGGCTCCATAGTTCCCGGACCGTTTTTATATCCTTCAATGAGTGCATGCAGATTCAAAGCAGCAGCAGGAATGCAAAGGTTAACCACAATAGCAGCCGATTGCGTTACGCCACAGCCGTTAGGGTCTACCACAGTCACCTGATATGTCTGACTGGTGGACGGCCATACCATCGGATTTGCGATACCCGCATTATTGATAGAGGTTGCAGGTGTCCAGTTATAAGTAAAATTGGAAAAAGGCGTAAATTGTACTGCATCATTTACCAGACCAAATACAGCGGCATTACGTCCGGCAGGAGATACTCCCGCAGAACCGTTAACATTCTCAATACCCTGTGTAGTAGGAGTAGAAGGAACAGAAGTGATCACCTCGCTATGAATTTCTATGACATTAGAGCCTTCTGAAAGAACAATCTGTCCACGCATCGGATAGGCGGTACCGTTATAGTGATTTGTATTGTAACGCACCACCAGTTTACGGTTGGGAGCGACACCTGTTGTAAAATAATCCACCACGGATGCATTTACACCCGGATTCAGATCATTCCAGGCAAATGCGATCATATTATCAGGGCTACCGGCAGTTGGGATAGTACCGCCTGTACAGCATCCGTTCGCCATGGTAGAAGTAAATCCGATAAATCCATTGGATGAAACATAGAAATTGGTGTAAAGATTACCATAGAAGTTAAATGTGAATCCAATCGGGCGTGCCGTACTCACAGCATCATCAGTAAGCGTAATAGTAGTTCCGGTTCCGGTAATTGGTGCGAAAGGAATCGCAGAGAGTGTATAACCGGAAATAGCATTTGAATTTGAAGGTGTAGCCACCAACTGCACTGTATCACCGGCACAGATAGTATCAGGCGTTGCGGTAACTGCCAGATTGAAAGAAGTAATCGTTATATAATTGGTAAGCGTCAACGAATCACTACCCAGTGTATTTGTCACCACCAGTTTCACGGAATATTGACCGGGCTGAGCATAAACGTGGGTAGGATTTTGCTGAGTAGATGTTCCGCCATCGCCAAAATTCCATAACCATGATTGAGGCGTATCAGTAGACGTATCATTGAACTTCACAGAACCCGGACAAACAGCCGTAGTTTGAGTTGCATTGAAATTCGCATTCGGTGGAGCAGTAGGAGTAAGACAGAAAGGCGGATAGGTAAAATCCACCACCTCATCCCCTACTGCATTTGAACTTCCCTGCGAAGCAAGATAACCCATACCACGACGGGCAAATGCTTCCCAGATCTGACAACGATGGGCGCCACTGTAAAGGATATCATCAGCAAGCAGAATTGCATCACGGCCATCGATATAACCCGGACTACAAGGCTGCAACTTCATTCCTTCAAGCACCAACTTCATCGCGATATTATTTCCGGAAGTTCCAGTATACAGGTTTGGATTAAAACCAAAATCACGAATCAGGAACCAGGTCATATCCCAGATAGCGTCACACCAGATTTCACCACGTGGATGAGGACCGGAACTTGTAGCAAGATCAGCGTATGTCTGCGGATTAATACTCATATTGGTAGAATACGGATAACGACGTATACCCAGACCGTTAGTCGCCTGAAACAACGCATACGTACCGATACCACGCGCCATTCCACCTGAATCGCCTGGCTCAATAGTGGTGATCAGTCCCAGCCAATCGCTCCAACCTTCACCACCTTGTTCAGCATTGGTAAGGCAACTTGAATTCGCCGGACCACCTGTCAAACGATTCGAAACACCATGACCATATTCATGCGCAATAATTCCGTTATCGAAACCACCATCACGATCTGGTGGAGCAAGACATAAACTCAATGTCGCATTCACATCCACCGGCAACGCCAATTGTGCCTTAATGGAAGTACCCACTGATTGAAGAACAGAAACAGTAGGAATCGTAATTGTAACCGTTGGTGTACCTGACATACCCGGAGGAGTAGACCCAGCAACATTATCAGCGATAATCACCCCCAAGGCACCTGCAGCCTGCGCATTCTGAGTTTTAATAGCGAAGCTACAGGTACCACGATCAACCAATGCAATTTTACCGGCAATAGCAGCTGCATTCGTAAACGCAGTACAACCATCTGAAGTAGTACCAACACCA
Source organism: Bacteroidia bacterium (assembly GCA_044341715.1). Taxonomy (GTDB): domain Bacteria; phylum Bacteroidota; class Bacteroidia; order AKYH767-A; family OLB10; genus JAJTFW01. The sequence goes on from JBIIRF010000283.1 coordinate 2,875, forward strand.
TCATTTGCCAGGACGATATTCGCAGTGATATTGAAAGCAGTTGTAGGATTATATGATGCAGTACCGATCGCTTTTAACCCGGCAATAGCAGCAGGTGAATTTACATTCAGAAAGCTACATGCAGTAGAAGTACCGCCGGTCCACAAAAACATCTGCATACGAGGATTGGAACCATCATTCGGCGTAGCGAAATTCGCATTATTCGTACCACCACCATCCAGGCCCTCCGCATTCACATAATCATTACCGGCACCACCATTTCCATAATTATTCTGCTGGAAATTTCCGGAAACCTCATTGAAACCATTTTGGTGAAGGATATCGTGAATCACATTATTCATATAAAACAGATTCGCCAACGAAGCATCTCTGTTCGATGCTACAGAAGAATCGATACTATAAGGAAAATTAAATGTTTGCAATGCACCACCATCGGGAGAATAACCCGGAAGATTATCGGCATTTGCATCTTCATACGCATAGACGTTATTACCACGCGTAATATTATACTCAGCACCTACAGCGCCATTTGTATCATGCCAACCGTATGGAGAAGCAGCAGGTTCAGATGGATCATTCAGCAACTGACGACCACCATGCAAGGGACTCTCCACCGGAAGTGCAAATACATTATATGTTGCCGGACCGGAACCAGGCAAAGGCAATGGTGCAGGAGCCATCACATAAGGAGAAGCAGAATGCACAGCATGATCATGCGGAACATCAAACGAACAAGAAACAACCCAGTCATTCTTCTCAATAAACTGGCCGGTCACCGCATCGATACGTACGTTCCACCAATGTGAACCATCTTTCAGATCAAGTGTAACATTCCAAGCCAGCTTCACACCTTTC
>JBIIRF010000284.1:0-3728 GCA_044341715.1 Bacteroidia bacterium
TGTAGCAGAAGGAATTACCACCGATGAACGTTTGATCATATCGCGCACGATCATATCGCGGATAATATAATCCTCACCGAAGCCTTCATAACAGACCATCGCATCATCCAGTTCCGAAGTTGAAATTTGCTTGTTGGTCAGATCTGAATACGCCCCGGAAACAAACTGACGATTTGTTTTCATCGCCTGCTTCGTCCCACCCTGCACATTTACAGTCACCGGTTCCACCTCATAAATCGGCTCCGGCTTCATACACGAAGTTGCCCCGGCCATTGCCAGCAGCAGCATCCATTTTTTACAATTAGTTACCACGTAGGAATTCATTGCTTAAGAAGATTTGACGCATTAATTGCTGATGGTCGTTATTTGTCCGGAACAGATTGGAATAGTTTAAGAGTTCAGATGTTGTAGGTTCACGGAATAGATTATTTCGGAATTGTTCGCGCACTTGTCCCTCGAGAAAGGAAGAAGAGCTAAAGAAAATCTGAATAAAATCGTTGGTAGAACTGCCGGTCTGCAAAAAGAGATACCCCGGAAAACCGCTCAACATAGTATTGATCTGATCACGCTCATCATTTGTAGGCAAGCGAAACAGAAAATTAGTATAGACCGCATCGATCCATGAATTGCCCGAGCCATTTGCATAATAAAACGCAACGGATTCTGTCATTCGTTTCTGCACCTCCACCAATGTAATTGTACCCGCAGTATATTCCTGCTTCGCCGAACGCAAACGTTGCATGGCCGCCAGTTCTTCCTGCAAACGTGCTTCATTGATATTTGTCCCGGGTGTATTCAGATCATCCTGAATATCGTCGATAATATCATTGATATCATTTGTCGAAATTCCACCAAGCAACTGATCGTTCTTAATTGTATAGAGATTCGTTTTAAAAGCGGGCATCGCGAAAAGGCGATTCAGCAATTCTGCACGTGCATCCGGACTACAATTGGTACGCGCCAGGGAATAGATTTCCTGATCAAGTATTGAGTCTACCGGTGATGTACCCACAATCGCCAGGTAAACCTTCTGCACATATTGACGAATCTGCGTCAGGGAAACAGTCGGGTCGGACATCGCCACATTCCCCGAGATCACCTCTGATTCTTTCTGACATGCACTGCACGTTAACAACAGCGCAACGATTATATACAATGATCCTCTCACGAACACAAAGTTCGTTTGCCGGAGAGGTTAAAAAAGAACCAACCAAGCAAAGACCTTACAAAACACGAAGCAGATCCGAACGAAAATCAGTAAAACCTTACAGTATGAAAAAAATCATCAAGGCTTCGCCACTGCACCACCTTCGTACAGTTGATTCGCGTATTTTTCAGAGGGAGAAGGGATCATTTTTCCCAAACCAAGTTTCGGCCAGAGCTCATCCACACGACGAATGGTCTCCTTATCTGCAGCCAGAATATTCGGCCAATCGCGGTCAAAACCATCAAATTCTTTCAATTTACGTGTTCCATCAAACGCCACATGGTTCACTTCACCATTCGTTTTCGCCGGCACATCAAAATGATCGCGACGCGGATCCACGTTATTTGAAAAACGCCATACAGCATCTGCCACATCCTGAATATCCATGGTATGCTCCAGGAAGATCAACACCTTCACCTGCGAGAAAGCCGATTCGTTCAAGAGCGTCTTCGCCATTTCCTCCACATGTCCTTTTCTATTCTTCTCAATCGCCACAAAAACAACCGGCACACCGATATCCGCTAACCGGCAATTCAACGACTTCAACTCTGAAAAACCATTCACTACCGCTTGCATTTCCACCACTTCCTTCTTCAGGCGAGCAACATCCACCTTATCTTCCAGCGCACCCGGAATTGTTTCCTCCTCCAGTTTACGCGTAGCATCGATTCCCATCTTACCACCGAAAGCCATCCGCGAACAACTATGATCCAACACATCAGTAGGACCTTGCGAATAGGTGATATCACGCAAAGGATCCACGTTATCAGAAATATACTTCGCCACCTCTTGCTGATCATGGATATTCACATCTCCATCCACCACAATCATCATCTTCGTAAACATCATCTGACCCGCACCCCAGAGTGAATTCATGACCTTCAATGCTTGTCCCGGATAATCCTTTTTAATTTTCACGATCACCAGATTATGGAACACACCTTCCACCGGAAGCACCATATCCACAATCTCCGGCACCATTGTCATTTTAATCGGCGCCAGAAAAATACGTTCTGTTGCTTTGCCGATCCACGCATCTTCCTGCGGAGGAATACCCACAATTGTACAGAGGTAAACCGGATTTTTTCGGTAAGTGATCGCCGTTATATGGAAACGCGGATAGAAATCGGCCAACGAATAATAACCGGTATGATCACCAAACGGACCTTCCAGAATAAAATCCTCCTCCGGATCCACATACCCTTCAATCACAAAATCAACATCAGCAGGAACGTGCATATCAATCGTCAGACACTTCACCAGCTCCACACGTTTCTTTCGAAGGAAGCCGGCCAGCATAAACTCATCCACTCCATCCGGTAAGGGAGCAGTAGCTGAATAGGTATAAGCAGGATCACCGCCGATAGTAACGGCCACGGGCATCCGCTGTTTTAACTTTTTATATTCATTGAAATGACGCGCCGACACTTTATGACGATGCCAATGCATACCAGTCATTGTTGGTTCAAAAACCTGCATTCTATAGAGACCCACATTGCGAATACCGGTATGTGGATCGCGTGTTTGAATCACCGGCAAAGTCACAAAAGGACCACCATCCTCCGGCCAGCATGTAAGCACCGGCAGTTTCGTAATATCCGGATTCTTCATCACCACCTCCTGACAAGCACCACGCCCGCTCACCTCCTTCGGCATCCAGGAAGCGATCTCTCCCAATTGCGGCAACATCTTCAGTTTCTCCATGAACGAATTTTTCGGACCCGTCATGGTTTTGAAAAGATGTTCGATTTCATGCGCCACATCATCCAGCTTCTCAACGCCAAGCGCCATCGCCATCCGTTTCTCTGTCCCCATCGAATTGATCAGCACAGGGAAATCGTACCCGGTATTTTCAAACAACAAAGCCGGACCATACACTTTCGAAATACGATCAGTGATGTCGGTAATTTCCAGATGAGGGTTTACATACTCACGAATACGCACCAATTCACCGGCGTCTTCCAGCTTCTTAATAAACTCCTGCAGATTTTTATATGCCATGACCTTGATTCTTGTCCACAGAACAGCCTGTGCAGTGAAACAGTTTTAATTCCCGTTAAAAAAATTCATATTCAAACCGATGCGCCAGATGCGTATCACGTCCCGCACGGGTCAGGTCCGTTTCATACACTGTTTCCTCCAGCACATTTCCATGTTCATCATACTCCATCCGGTTGCGGGAAATCACAAAACCATTTTCATCCGACAACGCCTCCTCCAGCAAACGGCCCAACTCATCGTACTCATATAACGTAATCCGTGTATAAAATCCTTTCGATACACGACGCACCAGACGCCCCAATTCATTGTACTCCGAACGCAACACAGAAACCACCTTCCCATCCTTATTCCACTTTGCCAGTGACACCTCACGATCCTGCATATCGTATTCATACTCCAGCTTCGAAACCAGCGAGCCGGACGCATCAAACTCCTCCTCACGGGTAATCAAACCCTTCTCACTATAAGTAAAAGCAAAACGCTTATTTCCCTCGGAAGGAGATTCGATTTTACGCTCCAC
>JBIIRF010000427.1:0-3722 GCA_044341715.1 Bacteroidia bacterium
TCTTCCATTCTTAGTGGTACAGGTGGTCCTGTTATTGACTCAGCCGTTATTCAGAATGTGCTATGTAATGGTTCAGCTACCGGAGCAATTGATCTTTTTGTATCGGGTGGTTCTAACCCAATTTCTTATCTCTGGTCGAATGGAACTACTACTCAGGATTTATCAGGGATAACAAATGGCGTATATACAGTTACAGTAACAGATGGATCAGGATGTACCGCTCGTCGGGTGAATACAGTTACACAGCCACCATTTCTTTCTGCAGCGATTACTACATCACCCTCATTTTGCGGACTGGCAACCGGTCAGGCTTCAGTAAACCCGGGAGGAGGAACTCCTGGTTATTCGATACTTTGGAGCAATGGACAAACTACTGCTACTATCACTAATTTAACTGCCGGTACTTATAGTGTAACGGTGACTGATCAGAATGGTTGTACAAGACGACGGAATGCAGTAGTGAGTTTGTCGAATGGTCCTGTGATAACATTGTTGAGCCAGGTAGATGTGTTGTGTAACGGAACTTCTACAGGTAGCTTAGATATTGATGTTACTGGAGGTGTTGCTCCATATTCTTATGTATGGTCTAGTGGACAAACAACTCAGGATATTTCCGGATTGTCAGCGGGAACTTATACCGTGTTTGTAACTGATGATGTGTCCTGTTCTGATTCTGCAACTTTTGTAATCGTAGAAAATGCCGGCTTTACAGTATCGGCAGCTGTGCAGGATGCAAGTTGTGGATTAGCGAATGGTTCTATCACATTAACGGTTGGGGGTGCAACTCCGGGATATAGTTATTTATGGTCGAATGGTCAGACTTCGGCATCAGCAACAGGTCTTGCATCAGGTTCGTATACAGTAACCGTTAGTGATGCCAATAGTTGTGATACTTCATTGGTATTTGCAGTTGGTTCCCTCGGCGGACCTGCTGTAGCAATAGATTCAACCAGAGATATTCGTTGTTTCGGTATTAACAATGGACGAATTTATATTTCAGCCAGTGGAGGCTCACCAAATTATTCTTACTTGTGGAATGACGGCAGTACAACTCAGGATCGCTTTGGTCTTTCTGCCGGGACATACACTGTTACTATCACAGATGCCGGAGGTTGTACAGCTACGAATTCAGCAACACTAATAACAAATACGGCAATTGTTCCAAATTTTTCAACGGTTCAGGCATCCTGCAATCAATCGAATGGTTCTGCTACTGTAAATCCATCAGGTGGAGTAGGACCTTATTCGTTGCTTTGGGAAACGGGTGCTACTACAAATTCAATAACCGGATTAGCAGCCGGCGTGTATGCAGTAACCATTACAGATAATGTTGGTTGTACAAAAGCGGACTCTGTTGCAGTAACTAATTCAGGTTCTCCTACTGTTCAACTGCAGAATCAAACGTTACCTTCCTGTTTCGCTGGTTCAAATGGTTCGCTGACGATTTCCATAACCGGCGGTACAACTCCATATACTATTTTATGGTCAAATGGAAGTACTACCACAACGGCCAGTGGCTTGGCTGCCGGAACATATGCAGTAACAGTAACAGACAATGTAGGATGTATCGACTTAAAGTCATTTACGTTGACGCAGCCGGATTCATTGGCAATTTCATTTATTAAAACCAATGCTAATTGTGGATTAGCAACCGGTGGATTGTCTGCATCTGCAACAGGAGGAACCGGAAGTGTAACTTATCTTTGGTCAACAGGTGCAACAACGAATGCAATCTCATCCGTTGTTGCGGGATTATATACAGTAACAGTAACCGATCAAAATTCCTGTACGCGGATAGATACTGCAAGTGTTAATAGTACAGCGGGCCCGGAGTTGACATTGGATTTGCTTACAGATGTTTCATGTAATGGAGGGTCGAATGGCGCAGTGGCAGTGTCTACATCAGGCGGTACAAATCCGAATACATATCAATGGTCATCGGGACAACAGACGGAAGATATTTCCAATGTTCCAGCCGGAAACTACTTGTTAATTGTTACCGATGGAGTAGGATGTAAGGATACACTGATCACAACTGTGCATCAGCCCTCTGCCATCACTCTGCAATCAACAGTGGTTGACGCTGCATGTAATAATTCCAATGGAAGCATTATCGTAACACCTTCAGGCGGAACACCCGGTTATACATATCTCTGGTCAACAGGATCAACAACCAATACCATTCAGAATGTAGTAGCGGGTAACTATACTGTAACGATTACCGATCTTAATTCCTGTACTTATCAGCAGGTGATTGCAGTAAATAACCTGAATGGACCTTCTGTTTCATTGGTGAGTATGGTGCCCGTTACCTGCTTTGGAGGTGCTGATGGAGAATTGAATATCCAGGTGCAGTTTGGAACAGCTCCGTTTACGTATTTATGGAGTAATGGAGACGCAACCCAGAATCTGCAGAATGCCCAGGCAGGTATTTATACCCTCACAGTGACCGATGATAACAACTGTGTAACCATATTTTCAGACACAATTACTTCTCCCGACCCGATTTCGCTTACTGCTACTATAACAGATGCGAGTTGTGATCTGGCCAATGGTATCATAGTGTTGACAGCGTCCGGCGGCACTGCACCTTATACCTATTTATGGCAATCTGGTCAGGCCTCATCTACTATTTCCGGATTGTTTGCTGGGATATTTGATGTGACAGTGACTGATGATGCCGGGTGTACTTTTGATAGTAGCTTTACAATTATAAATTCAGGAATTCCGAATATTGTTGCAAACACTATTGATAGTGTTACTTGTTTTGGCGGGAATGATGGCAGCATTGATCTTACTACTGCCGGTGGTGTTCAACCTTATATTTTTACATGGATTAATACATCTCAAACAACGGAAGATGTAACTAATCTGACGGCCGGATTTTATTCTGTCATCGTTACTGATTTTACCGGATGTACAAGTTCACAGGCGTATCTTATTGGTCAACCGTCTCAATTAAATGTTGGTTTCCCTGTGCTTCAGAATGCAGCGTGTGGACAAGCCAATGGTTTTGTAACTGTCGCAGCTTCTGGTGGAGTTCCGGGATACACGTATTTATGGTCAAATGGTAGTGCAAACGATACGATCAATAATCTTGTGGCAGGAAGTTATACCGTGACCGTTACTGATTATCTTGGGTGTTCTCAGTCTTCAATTGCTAATATAAGTAACCTTACAGGGCCTACTATCACGAGTGTTGATTCGGTTAATATAACTTGCTTTGGTGGAGCAGATGGTTCAATAGATATCGTTGCATCCGGTGTTTCACAACCATTCACGTATTCATGGAGTACACTGCCCGATACTACTCCTTCCGTGAGTGGATTGTCTGCAGGCTCTTATACCTTGACGGTAACTGATAATGCAGGTTGTATTGCTGTACGTACTGTTGTGCTTACTCAGCCTGCAGCATTTGTAATAAACTCGGTCATTCCTCAGAATAATCCTCCATATAATATCAGTTGTAATGGTTTAACAGATGGTTCTCTGAACTTAAGTGTGAATGGAGGGACTGCGCCTTATAATTATGTTTGGAGTAATGGAGCGATTACTCAGAATCTGTTAAATATTCCCGCTGGAGTATTTACAGTAGTAATAACGGATGATAATAACTGTACAGCAACATCCTCCTTTACACTTACTGAACCTCCTTTGTTAATCGCTGATGCAGGGAGTGATGTGATTGTTTGCGGTCAGGCTTCGTTGCAATTATCTGCTGC
>JBIIRF010000285.1:0-3716 GCA_044341715.1 Bacteroidia bacterium
ACAACATCACAAGGTCGCCGGATTTATCAAAGATGACAGCATACCCTTGCTCTGTAGCAATTTTCTTTACGGCATTGTAGATTTTATCCTGAATTGGCTTGATGAGCTCTTGCTTTTTCTTGAAGAGTTCACCTTCGTATCCGAATTTCTGTTTCTGAAATTCTTTTACTTCTTTTTCTTTATTCGTGATTTCCTGCTCACGCTTGCGACGCATCTCCTCCGTTAAGAGAATCTGCTCAGCCTGATAGTCTTTGTATAGTTTGTCAATGACCGCATACTTGGCTTCGATGTCTTTCTGCCAGGCAATGCTTAACTGATCCAGCTGCTGGTTGGCGGCTTTGTATTCAGAGATGTTTTCAAGAATGTACTGCGAATCAATGTAAGCGTACTTCTGTGCAAAAACGGGCAGACAACCAAAGAGGCCGGCTGCAAATGTGAAGGCAAGGATGAACTTCTTCATGTAGTGGGGTTTTATTTGTCCCTCGATAGCAAATTATCGTGCCAAATTTATCTAATTTCCGGCAGGTAGCCAAAGAGTGGAGGCGATTGTTAATTGCTTATTCTGTTATTAACCAATAGTTTGAAAATGAAGAAAACGTCAGGCTCCGCTCGAAGACCTCTTTCCGATGGGCATTTCTTTACGCAATCTTCATCCTCACGGCATTTTCAGGTGCTGTGGGGGATGAAAACGGTTGGCCGCTTAGAATTGTTGTCCGATGGTGAAGTGGAACTGTCCGCCGTTTACGCCCGGTAGATTGTCGATTTCGTCAAATCCATATCCCCAGTCAAGTCCAAGTAATCCGAACATGGGCAGGAAGATACGTACTCCGATACCGGCCGAACGTTTGATGTTGAGCGGATTGAAATTCTTGGTTCCGAGGTAGTTGTTTCCTCCTTCCAGGAAGGCGAGGGTGTAAATAGTGGCGGAAGGATTGAGGGATACCGGGAAACGAATCTCCATGGTGTATTTGTTGTAAGTTGTTCCTCCTACATAGTTCCCGCTCTGGCGTGGAGTTACCGTGTTGTTCTCATAACCACGGAGGGCGATGATTTCACGTCCGTCTAACGCAAATCCGCTGAGTCCGTCTCCTCCTAAGTAGAAACGCTCAAATGGCGATTGGCCAATGTCAGGATTGTAATAACCGAGGATTCCTAACTGTGCGCGGGAGAAGAGTACAAACTTGCCGATGCTTTTGTAGAATGCACCGCTGAATTTCCATTTATGGTATTCAATCCATTTATACTTGGTTAATGCGTCGGCGGTGCTGTAATCGGTGCCTTTATCTAACAGACTAAATGGTGGCGTAAGCTGTACGGTGAAGCTGACCTGCGATCCACTGCGAATCCATACCAGTCCGTCAACTGAATTCCGGGAGATGGTTTGTTCGAAGTTGAGGTTGTTGGAACTTCCGTCGGTGAAGAGGAAGGTTCCCGACCATTGATCGAGGAAGTATCGCTGATAGGTGATCTCGTGGTAGATCTGGAAGAAGTCATCCGGGAATTTTAAACGACGTCCGAGTCCGACAGATGCTCCGCTGATTTTTAATACCGAACGTGCGTCGTTGCTCTTGGGTAATCCGTCTGTTTGAACTGATTCAAATAAACTTACGCTGAGTGAATTGGGCTTCTTGCCGCCTAACCACGGCTCTGTGAAGCTGGCGTTGTAACTCTGGAAGAAACGGCCATTGGATTGAAAGCGCAGGCTGAGTCGTTGTCCGTCGCCGGTGGGCAATGGTGACCATGTATTCTTGCGGAAGATGTTTCTCGCGGAGAAGTTATTGAAGGAGATACCGAGTGTACCAACTACTCCGGCGCCGCCTCCCCAACCTCCGGAGAGCTCTAGCTGATCACTTGGACGCTCTTCTACTATGTATTCAATATCCACTGTTCCGTCAGCAGGATTCGGCTTGGGAATTACGTTTAGTTTCTCCTGATCGAAATAGCCTAATTGTGCTAATTCCCGTTGAGTACGGATGATGTTGGTACGGTTGAAAAGTTCGCCCGGCTTGGTACGAATCTCCCGCATTACCACTTTGTCGTTCGTTTTGGTATTGCCTTTTACGGTGATGCGATTGATGGTGGCTTGTTTGCCTTCGTAAATACGCATCTCCAGATCGATGGAGTCGTTTTCTACATTGACTTCAACCGGAGTTACCTGGAAGAAAAGATAACCATCGTCCATGTACATGGAGCTGATGTCGGTGTTGTTCTGCGACATGAACAGTCCTTCGTCGAGGCGTCCCTGATTGTAAACATCGCCTTTCTGTATGCCCAACGTTTTGCTGAGTTGAGCAGTCGAGTATTTGGTGTTTCCTACCCAGGTGATATTGCGGAAGTAATACTTGTTTCCTTCGCTTATCCAGAGTTCTACATTGACAGATTTATCGTTGTGTTTGTAAACAGAGTCGCGTAATACTTCTGCATCGCGGAATCCCTTTGCAGCATAACTGGCTTCTACTTTTTCTTTGTCTTTCTCGAGTGCTTCTTCGCTGAATTTGGAGGAGTTGAAAATTTTATACCAGCCTTTTTCCTTGGTGCCTTTCAGTTTGCGGCGGATTTTTTTCTCGGCGAATTCGGTGTTGCCGTGGAGGATGACTTTGTTGATTTTTACCCGACGTTTGTTGCTGACTACAATCCGCATGAGCTCCTGGTTGGGTCCGCCAATTGTGTCGCGTTCTGTTTGGATGTCAACGTTAATAAAGAGATATCCTTTCTCGATGTAATAATCCTTGATCTGATTTCTGGTGGTGTAGATCAGATTCTGAGTAACGATTTTTCCTTTGGCAAGCTGGAGTTTTTCCTTGAGTTTTTCAGCTTCGTTTTTACTGAGTCCGGGGAAACTGAAACGGGAAAGTCGTGGACGTTCTGTGAGAGCAAAATTGAGGAAGATACGGTCGCCAATAATTTTTGTGGCTGTTACTTTGATGTCGGAAAGTAACCCCTGCTTCCAGAGATTTTCAATGGCTTTGGCAATCTGATCTCCGGGGATTTTATAACGATCGCCGATGTTGAGTCCGGTGAGGGTGATGAGTACACTTTCATCGAGATATTGTACGCCGGTTACAGTGATACCTCCCAGTTCATATTCTTTCGGGTTGGTATAATCGAAGTCCTGTACTCCGCCGCCGATGGTCTCGAGTTGGGCATGAGCACTGAAGCCGGTGAAAAGTAAAAAGAAGGAAAGAAGGTACAGGAAGGATTTACGCATGTTGGGATTTCAATTGTTCGGATGTTTTACCAAAGCGTCGTTCGCGCGACTGAAAATCAAGTATGGCTTCGTAGAGATCTTCGCGGCGGAAATCAGGCCATAACTTTTGGGTAAAGTATAATTCAGCGTAGGCTATTTGCCAGAGCAGGTAGTTGCTGATGCGGGCTTCTCCGCTGGTGCGGATGAGTAGTTCGGGGTCAGGCCAGGCTGCGGTGTTGAGGTGGTTGCTGATGAGGGCTTCGTTGACGTCGTCAGGTTGCAGACTTCCGTCCTTGATTTTCTTCGCAATCTCCTGTACTGCATGGGTGATCTCCCAGCGTGAACTATAACTTAATGCCAGCACAAGCGTCATTCGTGTATTTCCTGCTGTTTGCTGGATGCATTTGTTGAGATTCTTTACTACCCGTGCCGGTAAACTTTCGGTGTTGCCGATGGTGGCGAGTCGGATATTGTTCTCCATGAGCGTGGGCGTCTCCTTGGCGATGGTGTCTACGAGCAGATGCATGAG
>JBIIRF010000036.1:0-12019 GCA_044341715.1 Bacteroidia bacterium
CGGATTATTTTGTCCGTCTTCCACGCGCAAACGATAGCTCAATGCACCGGCTGCAGCACCCCAGCTTACAGTTGCTGATGTGGCAGTTGTATTACTAACGGTGATGCCTGTGGGAAGACTACATTGTGTTTGTCCGCTTCCGCTGGTAAAGAAGTAATACGGCGACCAGTTAGACTTCACTCCGCCACAACGTGTGCGCACTTTGAATTTGTAATTCGTACCTGCAGTCAGGTTGTTTACTGTAAAGGTGTTGGTAGTTGCATTGGCCGTTTGAAGGAACGGAACATTGTTTCCTGTTGCATTCTGAATTTCGATATTATACTGTGTTGCTCCCGGAATAGCATTCCAGTTCAACTGTGTTGATGTTGTCGAAACTACAGTTACACTTAAGCCGCTTGGCACTCCGCATCCTTGTGCAGAAGCTTGGTTTGGGAAGATGCATCCGATAAGGATGACAAGTACTCCGATTAGTTTGATAGTTGTTTTCATTGTTTTCAGGTTTTTTAAAGATGATGAAGCAAATAGAGTCCTTTTATAACCGGAAGTCAATTTAAATCCACTCAAACAAGTTCAACATACCTCCCAACGGGAAAAATTGCACGTTGAAACAAGTAACTAATTATTAAAACAAATCTCATTAAAATTAGAAACTGCTGCTGGCGACTGGCGACTGGCTGCTGGCGACTGGCTGCTGGCTAGAGGCAATCCCATCACATCCATCAATCACATCCCGCCCCCGAGTTGAACGGCCTTTCCAGTGTTCGCAAGGCGAATACTGGAAAGGCCGTTCAACTCGGGGATCATCCCTATCATGAAAATCACACCTTGTCAGCGTTCGCAAGGCGAATGCTGACAAGGTATCAATCACGAATATAGCGGACGGAAAACGCATTCGCCCTCCGATAATACATATCTGTCACCACCGGCGATCCTGCAGTGAAACATCTGGCGTATGCTGTTTGTTCTCCTTTGACGGTGGATGTCCAGTAAAAACCCTGCTCATCCTTCTTCCCGAAAAGATCATTCGAACTATTAGAACTTCGGTAACCCGATAACGTTAGTTGCATGCGGGAGCTGCCGCCTTTCAATAATTCTTTCGCAGCCAGTGAATCGCCGCCATAATGATTGATGAGGGTCTGCCATTCTTCGTCGGTAGGAAGATGCCATCCTTTCGGACAAGCAGCCAATGCACTGCTGAAGAAATACAGTCGACCGTTACTGACATTATTGACAGAATCGCGATTATACCAGAAGCTATTGGGCATCGGTATGGAAACATTTTTTTTCATCCATACCTGCTTCCCTACATGAATGGTATCTCCCGGTAAAATCTTCCAGTCGTTTAATGCGGCCGGACCGGAAACCAGTACCTGGATACAACAACAAAGTACGAGCACAAGTATTATTCCCTTATTTTTCATCCTTCCTTTAGTTCAAGAATTATTGAATCACCACTTTACTATCGTTATCGATATTTGTTCGCGGATCAAAAATAAAATCCACAAACATCGCTTCATCGGCTCCTGCTTTTACAGGTACTTTTACCCGGCCCATCTCCGCTCCGTTCTGGTCATAGGCCTTGGCCGTAAGGTTAGCACTGATCCCTTTTGCAAAAATCAAATATACCTGCAACACGTTATCACGATTGCCTGAATCTGCTATTGCCACTTTTCCGACACTGACACCGCTATCCTGCAGGGCCTTACTCAATTCAATTTTCAGGTTGAGTGCTTTCTCCACACCCGAACTTACACCGTGGGCGAACTCTCCAACGGTTTGTCCGGCCACATCACCAGCCTTGTTGATCTTATCCTTGACTCCATCTCCGGAGCAGGCCTGCAATAAAAGCAGGGTACTGACAGCTAATATCGATTTATACATTATACGGTTTATTTCGACTACGAACATAAAACAAGGATCCGACATAGACAATGAAATTCTCCTTAAGAAATACCCATATTCCGGCTATTCCATTACATTTGAAGCAATGTTCCGCTACCTGCTCCGGTTCTGCTTCCTTCTAACGATCACTTCATCTCAGGCCCAACCTGTATTTGATGTGTTACAGACGCAATATGTCGAGTCGCCTGCTTCAGCTATTTACAAGGGTGGTGACGAAGCTGAATGTACCATCGGCTATTTTCAGGCGCAGGCGAATCTCCCCTGGAAACATAACCTTCGACACATCACCATTTTCAACCCGATATACGAAGCCCGTTCATTTCGGATATCCATCCCGTTAGGAACTTCGACTCAACGCTATCTTTCGGGGGCCTTATCTATTAGTCACCGGATGCTTTTCAGCGACACCAGTCATCATCTGCTCGCTGCACTGGCCATCCGCCACTATGGAGCAAACGGAATCACTCCTTCCGAAAACTCCATCACACCGGCGGCGGCACTGCTCTATGGTCGCCAGCAAAGCGAAAAATTCACCTGGCGACTGGGTGCGTATTATAGTCGTGAATGTTTTGGGAATTTCTGGTTACCGCTCGTTGGCTTCGACTGGCAGGCCTCCAAAAACTTCCGCTGCTGGGGGATCTTGCCACGCTATGCTGTCTTCGATTATGCACTCACACCCCGTTTACATGGATGTTTGTTCTACAAAGGCATAACAGACTCCTATCGCGAAAAAGGAAAAGATTACTTCACCTATATCGAAGGGCAGGTACGTGTCGGACTCGAATACTATCTGCCTCATACGCCAATTGTATTCACGGCAGATGCAGGACACAGTGCAGCGCGAGGATTTATTTCTTACAATGATCTCTTGCAGGAAGAAACTGAAATCTCCCCGACGGAGGGATTATTATTTCGGATTGGAATCAGCTGGCGAGTAGTCACCGACAAGTCATTCAGGGCACCACAATAGAAGTAAAACGAAGAAATTTTTCTAAGAAGCCGCCAACACCGCCTGCTTCAAAAACTTCAGGTCCTTGATGTTTAACTGCAGTGTGGTACGACCATTGAACGTATTTTCCTCCACATGATACACCACATCAAAATTTTCCTGCTGCTCCACCATCGGATGATGATGCCCCAACTGGAACGCGATACCATCGAACAAACCGGAATGAATTTCCTCCTGAGTAAGACTTAACTTCAGGTGATTATTTCCCACCACACGTCCACGACCATTATCACGCACGCCGGTAGTACGGAAAATCGGCGCCATATTTCCCGGACCAAAAGGAGCAAACTGTTTCAGGATACGGTAAAACGACGGAGTAATATCATTCAGATTCAACTCTGCATCCACCTCTATCTCCCTCGTCAGCATTCGCTCTTCAATCGTATCTGCAACAATCTTCTCAAAACGCTCGATAAACGCAGGCACATTTTCTTCCTTCATCGTCAAGCCTGCTGCGTACATATGTCCACCGAACTGCTCCAGCAAATCGCTACAGCTTTCAATCGCATTGTACACATCAAAATCCTTCACCGAACGAGCAGAACCGGAAACATGTCCATTACTGCGCGTCAGAACGATGGTAGGACGATAATATTTATCAGTAAGACGTGAAGCCACAATTCCGATCACCCCTTTATGCCACTCCGGGTTATACACCACGGCTGACTTTCGGTTGCGGAACGACTCATCGTTTTCAATCTGCTGCAAGGCCTGATCCGTAATCAGCGAATCGAGGTTCTTACGGGTAGTATTTTGTTCATTGATATCATCTCCGAGAAAATTCGCCAGATCTTCCTTCTTCTGGATCAGCAACTCCACCGCCTTCTTGCCATGCTCGATACGACCGGCCGCATTGATACGCGGAGCAATCGTAAACACAATATCATTAATAATTAGATCCTTCTTAATTCCGCCTAATTCCAGAATTGCACGAATACCGGCTCTTGGTTCTTTATTGATATGATGCAGTCCATAAAACGCCAGAATTCTGTTCTCCCCGGTGATCGGAACAATATCGGCAGCAATACTGATCGCCACCAGATCGAGGTACTGTTCGAGTTGAGCAAACGGCACATGATTCAACTGCGCGAACGCCTGAATCAGTTTAAACCCGATACCACAACCGGAAAGTTCTTTGTACGGATAGGGGCAATCGTTACGCTTCGGGTCCAGCACCGCCACCGCATTCGGCAGTTCAGCACCCGGACGATGGTGATCGCAGATTATAAAGTCAATATCCAGCGAACTGGCGTAATCAATTTTATCATTGCTTTTAATTCCACAATCGAGCGCGATAATCAGCGAATAGCCATTCTCCTTCGCCCAATCGATACCCTGACGCGAAATACCATATCCTTCCTTGTAACGATCAGGGATATAATAATCGATATTGCCTGAATACGTCTTCAAAAAGGTATAAACTAAAGAGACGGCAGTGGTACCGTCTACATCATAATCACCATAAACCAGAATGTGTTCTTTTTTTGCCAGCGCCTCCCCGATACGTTCGATGGCTTTGTCCATGTCGCGCATCAGAAAGGGATCGTGCAGATCATCGAGCGAGGGACGGAAGAACTTCTTGGCCTCGTCGTAGGTCGTAATGCCCCGTTGGACCAGCAGATTCACAAGGATTTTGTTAATACGGAGCTCAGCAGCCAGCCGGTTAACGACCTCCGTATCTCCTTGCGGTTTTAAAACCCATTTTTTTTCCATCAGTTCCGGCTATAAAAACTTAAACAAATATAGGGTACGAAGAGGGGTACCTACAGGCAATTTACGTAAGTTATTGACAAATACGGGTGGAATTACGCTAAAAATCAGTGGAGCCCTCTAAAAATACTCCTAATCGCCTGATTCAGGGCAAGATTACTTCACGTCCAAACGCCATTCTTCACTGTTATTCAGGAGCTGACGAAGGTCGGGACGCAGACGGGAACGGTACACCGAAAGGGTATCCTCCTTCCGTTTTCCCTTGCGGAGTTTACGCTGCTCCTCGATGGGGAGATGGGAGATTTCCATACAACGGGGTGTACAACAGCCATCGTATTTCTCAGCACAAGCCGCACATTGTATAAATAACAGGTGACAATCGTCGTTTTTGCAATTCACATGATCATCGCAGGGAGATCCGCACTGGTGACATTGACTGATGATATCATCGGTAATCCGCTCCCCCAGCCGCTCATCAAAAACGAAATTTTTTCCGATAAACTTCGATGGCAAGCCTTGTTCTTTGATCTCCCGGGCATACTGGATAATCCCGCCATGAAGCTGATTAACATCCTGAAAACCATGATGTTTAAACCAGGCACTCGCCTTTTCGCAACGAATTCCACCGGTACAATAAAGTAAAATCTTCTGATCCTTCTTATCGGCCACCATCTCCACCGTTTTCTCCAGCTCCTCGCGGAAAGTATCCACCTCCGGACAAATCGCACCCGTAAAATGACCCACTTCACTCTCATAGTGATTCCGCATATCGATCACCACCGCACCAGGAACATCCATCGCCTCGTTAAATTCCTTTGCGGTCAGGTGATTTCCCACGTTGGTCACATCGAAAGCATCATCGTTGAGACCATCCGCCACAATCTTTCGCTTTCGTCGGACAATCAACTTCAGAAAAGATTTTCCATCATCCTCCACTGCAATTTTAAGTGGCATATCCTTCAGCCGCACATCCGCATTCATCCGGTTCCGGAAGTCCTCCATCCGATGCTCCGGCACATTGATCTGCGCATTGATTCCCTCCCGAGCCACATAAATTCGTCCCAGAATACCCATTTCCTCCATCCAGCGATAGAGATCATCCCGATAGGCATCCACCTCATCGATAATGACATATCGGTAAAACGAGAGGGTAATCCGTTTAAAGGTTTCTGCCTCTAGGCGCTTTCGGAGAGTTTCTTTATCGAACTTATTGTACAACATGGGGCCGCAAAGATACGGAGGCAGAAGGGAATGACGCAAGTCTGAAAGTCAGATCAGAGGTATTTCGACGCCTCCCGGGTGCTAAGTCCGCTGAGTGGCTGCTGATGGATGAACTTCCGCACCGCCTCCGGATTCGACTTGCTATACTGCCGCAATGCCCAGCCGATAGCCTTCCGGATAAAAAATTCCTTCTCCCCTGCGAATCGTTTGCAGAGTGAAAACAATAGTTCGCGATCGGTTTTATCGTTGTATTTTAACTGGAAGATGATGCAGGTTCGATGCAACCAGAAGTTATCGGTCGACAACCATTTACGGATGGAAGATTGCGCCACCTCCGGAAACCGACGAAACAGTTCACCCACCAGGTTGGAAGCGATGGCATCTACTGTATCCCACCATGATTTCTTCAGCAGCAGTTGCTCCAGCATTGCGACATCATCGGGTTGCAATTCCTTCACCCGTTTTCCGCAAAACTCCATCGCCGCATACTGATATTCTCTGAACGGAAGTTCCCATAGTTGAAGAATCACCGTCCGCCATTCATTCTCCGGAAGTGTTTTAAACTCCTTCATCAACGTCTTCATCAACGTAGCCCGAACCGGTTTTTTTATTCCCAGAAAATCGAACTGATCCTTCATGTACTTCTTCATGCCGATCGCCAGTTCATCATCGAGATGGGCTTCGAAAGACTTCACCAGTTTATTTACAAATGCATGCCGTTTCATGGAGTAAAAATATGTAAATGATTAAATAAGAAATCAAGAAAAAGTCTACGAATACTGATAGATATCATCCAACATCTATAACCACACGTTTAACTTTCGAAGTAACTTTGCAGTATGCGTAAGATGTTGCTGATCGGTTTATCTATTTCCCTGTTGCTGGGAGGGAGAACCATTTTGGAAATCGGCAAAACACCCGAGCTGGTGCGACATTACCTCCACCATCAGGAACATCGACATATTGGATTCATTGATTTTCTTGCATTGCATTATTCCGGAACAGAAACCGACAGTGATGCCGATGAAGATTGCAGGTTGCCGTTCAAGTCGATCACCGAGTTTCCACAACAGACTGCAACGATGATAGTAGAACATCCGGATTTTATAGAGATGCCTGCCCGATCCATCTATTTTGCGCAACCATTGATACAGTTTCCTGCGATATATCCACCGGGAATTTTCCAACCACCGCGACAGGTTTAATAAACAACAATTTTTACTACGGCAACCGGACCTATTCCGGAAATAATTAATCTTGCTTCACCAAACGAAGCAACCAACTATTTATACCTATGGACTTAACACACCTTCATCTGCTCCTCAATCACTTTCCCATCATTGGGACACTCATTGGAGTAGGACTCATGGCTTATGCCTTAATACGAAAAGAAAACGCCCTTCAAAAAGCTGTACTCGGCTTATGGGTAATCATGACACTCCTCACATTCCCCGTAATGAAAACCGGAGAAGAAGCAGAAGAAACGGTAGAAAATCTCCCGGGCATGTCGCACGATCTCATTCACGAACACGAAGAAGCAGCAGAGTGGGCCCTATGGCTAATGATCGGACTCGGCGTACTATCGCTCTTCAGTCTGGTACAACAACGCAGAGGAAAAAATGCACAATCAATCACCATGATTGCATTTGTAGTTTCGCTCGTTGTTTCAATCGCCATGGCCCGCACCGGATATCTCGGCGGACAAATCCGACATACAGAAATACAATCCGGTGCTGCGACAACCCAAAATGTAAATAACGCAGCAGAAAACGAAGAAGACGAAGATTAAACAACCTCGTTTAAACGTAACCCCTGAAACACTTCGGTAAAAGAAATGGTTCAGGGGTTTTTATTTTACAGACGATAATAACAAAAAACAATCCTGATGAATATGCAGCGACACGAAATGAGATCTTGCCTGAATTTAAATGCCATAGCTATCATCAACAATAAAAAATAAAAACGGGGCGCTGAAAGAAATTTCTTCAACGCCCCGTTACAGACTCAACGAAGAGCGATCGTTTCCTCCAGTTGTGCGAGCGTAACTGGTTTAAACCGGAAAGCGCTGACGACAGTACCATCCGCGATATGTCTGGTTTCCGAAACGACCAGGCGATCTTCATTGTCTTTGTGAAAAACCAGCAGTGTATATTTTGTCCCGCGTGGAACAGAGGCAAATTCAGCAGTTGACTTCCCTACATTTCCATTCAAAAAGGATCGAAAATCATCCACCATCAACTGGACTCTTCCATTAAAATTCTTTGGTAATTCAACGATGATATTCACCGGCGGCTCAGGGTTATTGTAAAACCGATCACAATTGATCCATCCCAGTCTGTTCAGCGACATTGCATACGACAAGACCATTTGTTCATCCCGTTTCGATTTCATGACCATAGCTGACTTACTAAATTTACTTTTCACTTCGCCGGACAAATCGAATCCCTTCTTAAACATACGCAGGAAATAATCAGCGGTATAACGAATCTGATGATCCGAATCCACTTCCGGAAACTTATTTTTATCCCAATAATCACGGGTTGCCATCCGCACGATAGAATCGATCAATGGAATATCAGCAGGTAAAATCTGTAACTCATAGCGCGCATTTTCCAGCAAACGCATCGACACTTTAACCTGGGTACAGAAAATATCGTCCTCCCAAAGTTGCTTATCTGCTGCTCTAAGTGCATTAAAAACACTCTTCGACCATTGACTCGGCCTATCAGATTCAAAATGTTTATTCGTGATATGCAATCGAACGGAAGTCACACTCGAAACAGAACTCATCACCTTGAATTCACTTGACGTATCCCTCGCTAATGCGGCTGAAGCAACTCTTCTTTTAGCAGGTAACGCATCCTGTGTTTCTGAAACTGGACCCTCAACCGGTTGTCCTGCAGGAATCCAGTTAACCGATCCATCTTCACCCACATCACCATAAAACAACTCCATGTTCTCCTTCAACTGCTGGGTTGGAATCCGCACCATCATGTTCTTTCTCAATTGCAACCCTCTGCCATCGCAGGATGCTGCACAATACAACATACCACCTGTTTCAAGTAACCGACCATTTGATGTAGTTGACAAACCTTTCTTCAGGATAGAGAAATCATCCGTATAGGTGGTCACTTCAAAATTTACTTTTCCCTGTGGCAACGAATGATCGGCATATTCAAAAGCGCCTTCCGGAATTTCCAGGCGAGTACCATCCGCAGTGATAATGACCGTATCCTGCTGATTGGACAATTCACAAATCAATGGTTTCGTTTCTTTCTCCAGATAATCATACGCCAACAACGAAGGCGGAATAGAAACATTAGAATGGACAGGTAATCTTGTAAATGAATTAACAGGGGAAGTCGTTAATTCATCAGTACGCTTTTCATCAATAACCTCTGTGGGAGCTATTGATTCCAGAGACACTTCACGCTCATTACTCGTTGACGGCTGGTTGCATGCTGAGAGTATCAGACATAGTAAACTCAGCCCGGTGTATGGGTTTTGTTTCATGGTGAAAGGTTTCCTGATAAACGAAAAACAGTAAATCGATAGTATTCAATGCATGAAAAAACTCCGGGCACTGAACGCGCCCCGGGGGTGAATTGCCGCAGGCCCCGAGTGAGGAACGAACCTCGGGGGCGAATTGGTGAATTGGTGGATTGGTGGATTGGTGGATTGGTGGATTGGTGGATTGGTGGATTGGCAAATTGGCAAATTAGTACTACTGTAAATTTCTAGAAGAATTAAATCCGCGTAAATCCGTGAAACCCGTTTAATCTGTGTTCCCAACATGGGAGAGAGGAACGCGGAGGTGGCGGATTTTGCGGGTTTTCGCGGATTTGAGTGTAGAAGAAAACTCTGAGTAAAGGGCGCACTCCGGGGATGAGTTTCTAGGTTTCTAAGTTTCTTTGTTTCTAGGTTTCCAGGTTTCTTAGTTTTGACACTACTCTGCGCCTCTGTGCTCTCTGCGAGAAACTACAAACGGGAACACGAATAAAGCTGATCATTCGGATTTGCACGGATTTATTGCCGTTAAAAAAGTAAAATCCGCGTAAATCAGCTAAATCAGTTTAATCTTTGTTCCTACCTCCAGAGGAAAGTCAATACAAAGCGATACGTTCCTTAAACACTCGGGAACCAAAACATAACAAATCATACCTTTCATAATAAATCAGTGGCCCAAAACAGAATCCGGTATTCAAGATACTAAGCTTATAAAAACTGATACCGGAATCCGGCATAAACTCTCAAGCCCATCATGGGTGCATAGTTATAAGAAGGATCAAAAGTATAACCATGCGGGTTATTGATATCGGTTTGTTTATCGAAGGGATCAAAAGGGCGAAGGATGGGATCTTGCGGGAGGAAGTTCAGGAGATTTTTCACGCCGGAGTAGAATTCCCAGCTTCCGGTGCGGTGTGTTAATTGGAGATTGACAATCGCGAACCAGGGTGATTTTTCGGGGCGGTAATCATTGGGCACTACAGGAAGATACATCGGTCCGGTGATTCTCGAGGTGAGATCTGCGGTCCATTTTCTGTTGCGTGCATTCCAGGTGATGCCTGCGGTTCCGCTGAGGGCCGGTGCATGGAGTTGTGGTATGCGTTGTCCCTGCTCTTCGAGAAACACATCCATATATGTACAGCCGAGTGTATATCTGAAAGCAGCAGTGGTATAATCGAGATTGAGACTAAGTCCGCGGCTAATGGCGATCCCTTGCAGATTTTTATAGATGATGCGTTGAGGGTCGGTTATAAAATCACCGGTGATGCGGTTGGTGAACCAGGTATGAAAGATATTTCCGTCGAGTTGTACGATACCTCCGGGTAACTGAAAAGTTTCGTTGATATTGATGTTCATGTTCCAGCTGCGTTCAGGTCGGAGTGATTCGGCGATGACGACTTCGCGCGCTCCTGTTAAGGCTGCATGATCTTCGGTGAACAACTGTACTACACGAAATCCATTTCCGGCGCTGAAGCGTAGCATTCCTGTTTTGCTGTAATTGTACTTCGCTGCAAATCGTGGCGAGGAGATGAACCCATGTTCGTTGTGATGATCGATCCTGAATCCGGGTAATAACATCCATCTGTTGCCAAGGGTGATTTCATCCTGCAGGAACAGTCCGGGAAGATACGTTTGCTGCGGACTATTTCCATTCAATCCAGCAGTGCCGGGTGTATTGTCGTCGTAGTACACATAGCGAAATGGCAGCCCCGACATCCATTGATGTACTCCGGTTTTTTTGTTCCAGCGGAATTGAATGAATCCCGTTTCCTGGTGTCCGTCGAATGGGACAAGTCCATACCACGATTCCTGCACATGACGGTTATACGAATACTCTAACAATACTTTTTCCTTCGCGAGCATAAATCCAAACTGTCCGAATGCTTCTATTCTTGATGTAGTAATGTATTCACCATAGATGGAATCCGTGCCTTTCCACTCCGGCGACCAGTTTAATTGTCCACCCCAACGCTGCTCGTACAAATAACGGAAGGCCAGAGAAGCAGGCAATGTATCTGCCCGGTATTTGGTCCATTTGTTAAAAACAGAAATACGTTCCTGCAGTGTGATATCCGTAAATCCATCTTCATTGATATCACGCGGCGATGAATAATTAAACAGACTCACTCCCGCCATTGTATGCCAGTTATTCACTTTTTTCCGGACAGCCAGATCAAGATTGTACTCCTCTATGGATGTCAGCTGCAGATCGGCAAAAAAACGGGGTGCAGAGATCGGTTCCTTCGTGACAATATTGATCACTCCTCCCATCGCCTCTGAACCGTACAGGATTCCTGCAGGACCTTTCACGACTTCAATTCTTTTGATCAACGCATTGGGAATTCCACTCAGACCATATACCGTACTCAGACTGCTCACAATCGGCATCCCATCAATCAGCACCATTGTATAAGGACCTTCCATACCGTTGATATGAATATCTCCCGTATTGCAGACATTGCAATTGATCTGCGGCTGCACACCATTAATCAGACTCAGCGATTCAAACACTCCCGGAGCTGCAGAACGACGAAGAAAAGCCGGGCTATACGACTCCACCGGAATCACCGACTTCAAGCGCTCCACCGGCTGCAACGTTCCGCTGATCACCACCTCATTGAAATCCTGTAATGCAGAAACAAGAAACATATTTATCCGCTTCACTTCTCC
>JBIIRF010000286.1:0-3679 GCA_044341715.1 Bacteroidia bacterium
TGATAACAGGCAATTATAAATACCTTCCGAAGTAGCGGTGAAGAGATAATTGCCATCTGTCGCCATCTCCCAGGCAAGATTGGTAGCGGTGTATCCTGTGCCAAACATGGTGAAGTTTGTTTGTCCTACCTGACAAGAATAAATTCCGTTATTGGTGAAGCCGGCGAATACCGTGTTCCCAATAATTTTCCAGCTATAAGTGTACAGTGGATTGCCAATACCTGCTACATTGATGGGCATCCACATTTGTCCGCCGTCAGTAGTAAAATAGCTTCCGTTTGTTGTACCACAATAGGCGGTATCTCCAACAGCAACGATAGATCCGATGGATGCACTTCCAGGGATATTATTGCCTGCATAATTGAATGTCACTCCATCATCAGTGGATTTATACAACCCTTGAGTAGTAGCAGCCCATAAAGTGTTTCCATTCGAGTAAAGATGATTGGGAATCATGGCAAAACTGAATGTATAACCGGTGGTGGTCCAGTTGCTGGATCCGTTTTGGGAGTAGAAAAGCTCGACATTGCCATTGCCATAATACACACAGGCATAAACACGGCTATTATGGACTTCCATTTCATATACATTGGTGAAATCAGGTAATCCATTGTCAGCCGCTACCCATGTGGAGCCGCCATTATTGGTTTTAAATACTCCCGTATCACATGCTACGAAAAGTTCACTTCCGATAGAGGCAAAATCCCGGGCATAGGATTTAGGTAATCCCGCTGAAACTTCGGTCCAGTTGAAGCCATTAGTGGTTGATTTCCAGATACCGGTACCCGTACTTCCGTTAATATTCGAAGAGATGTAATAGGCACCCTGATGATACTGAATAAACTGAGGGCTGAAGTAGCCTGCCGGACCGTTCATTGAGGTCCAGATGGATGAAGATGCCATTACCGGGTAAAATAGCAACAACAAAGAGATCAGGCGAAAGAAGGTGGAATTGTGTTTCATGATTTTCAGGATGAGGCGATTGTGTAGTTAAATTTCCTGCCGATACTTCATGGAGGGGTAAATTTACCATGAAGATAGACAGAAAATCGAAATAAAAACCTATTTGCAAGGTCCTTCATCTTTCTCTTCCGGCACGCCTGATGATTTCCTATTTTTGCACCATGTCAATATCAGCTGATTCCACGTTACGCTCCGGTTTAACCACCGGATTGCTGCTACGTGCCTACCGTACTTTGTGTACTGCCCGTGAAATGACGATTCTGTACGAGGAAAAAGTACAGATTACTGCGAAATACGTACACGCCACTTCCCGGGGACATGAAGCCATACAGATTGCTACCGGAATGTTACTGAAAGCACAGGATTATCTCAGTGCTTATTACCGCGACGATAGCATGCTGCTGGCGATTGGTATGGAACCCTTCGAGCTAATGTTGCAGTTGATGGCTAAGCGGGATGATCCATTTTCGGGAGGCAGAACTTACTATTGTCACCCAAGTTTGCGTCGGGATGGAATGCCCAAAATTCCACACCAGAGTTCAGCAACAGGGATGCAGGCTATTCCAACTACTGGAGTAGCGATGGGTGTACAGTATCTTCAAGGTCAAGGATTGCTACCAACTGATCAGGAATTGCCATTAGTGGTATGCTCACTGGGAGATGCATCTGTCACCGAAGGAGAGGTAGCTGAGGCATTCCAGATGGCTGCACTACATCAGTTTCCGATTATCTATCTGGTACAGGATAATGAATGGGATATTTCGGCAACCGCCACTGAAACCCGTGCCATGAACGCATACGAATATGCCCGTGGATTCAAAGGTCTGGAAGCAGTTACAATTGATGGCACAGATTTTTTCACCTGCTATGATACCATGTCACGCATCATGACTTCCATGCGACGCGATCCACGTCCCTGGTTGGTTCATGCACGTGTTCCATTGCTCAACCATCATACTTCCGGTGTACGTAAAGAATGGTACCGTGACGATCTCGAGGTTGCCGCACAACGTGATCCATATCCCCGTTTTCGGAATGAACTTCTCGAATTGGGTGTTGCGGAAGATGAGTTGCTCGGCATTGAAGCAGAAGCCTTCACAAAAGTGCGGGCTGACTTCGAAAAAGCGTATGCCTCCGAAGATCCACGTCCCGAAGATCTTTTCACCCATGATTTTGCACCTACGCCTATCACAGTAGAAACCGGTGATCGTTCTCCGGCAGGTGGTGAGACTAAAGTAATGGTAGATTGTGCTTTGTTTGCGATTCAGGAATTAATGACCAAGCATAAAGAATGTCTACTGTATGGACAAGATGTAGGAGGGCGACTTGGCGGAGTTTTCAGAGAGGCTGCCACGCTTGCGCAGAAATTTGGCGACGACCGTGTATTCAATACACCCATCCAGGAAGCGTTTATCATCGGCAGTACCGTAGGGATGAGTGCAGCAGGATGTAAGCCGATAGTAGAAGTTCAATTCGCGGATTATATCTGGCCCGGACTCAATCAGCTGTTCACTGAGGTTAGCCGAAGTTGCTATCTTTCCAATGGAAAATGGCCTGTCAGTTGCATCATTCGTGTCCCGATTGGAGCGTATGGTAGTGGTGGGCCTTATCACTCTTCCAGTGTAGAATCTGTACTCACCAACATCCGCGGCATAAAAATCTGTTATCCATCCACCGGAGCCGATCTCAAAGGATTAATGAAAGCCGCCTATTACGACCCCAATCCGGTAGTCATGCTCGAACATAAAGGTCTTTACTGGTCGAAGATCAAAGGGACAGAAGAAGCACGCACTGTTGAGCCTTCTGAAGATTATATTCTTCCACTCGGAAAGGCCAGAATTGTACAAGAGGCAGATCCGGATCAATCTTCGGATACACTTGCCGTTATAACCTACGGAATGGGTGTATACTGGAGTCGCAATGCATCCAAATCCTTCCCCGGACAAATTGAAATCATCGATCTGCGTACACTCGCACCATTGGATACGGCAACAGTTTTTGCATCTGTAAGAAAGCATCATAAATGCCTGGTGGTAACGGAGGAACCCAATAATAATTCCTTTGCACAAGCATTGGCCGGAAGGATTCAAGAGCAGTGTTTTCAGGACCTTGATGCACCGGTACGCGTTATCGGCTCAGAGAATATGCCGGCAATTCCACTCAATGCTACTCTTGAAGCAACCATGCTTCCCAATGCTGCTAAAGTTGAAGCAGCGATGTCGGCCTTATTATCTTATTAAAAATACCTGTTATGTTCCGATTACAACTTCCTACTGATCCGCGTTGGGTCAATATTGTAGAGAAAAATATTGAAGAGATTCTAACTGATCATGCCTACTGCGAACAGAAAGCTGCCTCCAATGCTATTTCTATTGTGGTGAAATTTCCCGAGCGTTCGGAGTTGGTGACAGCAATGTTAGAACTTGCACAAGAGGAGCTGGAACATTTTAAAATGGTGCATGAAAAACTAATTGCCCGGGGATTTAAACTGGGACGTGAACGCAAAGACGAATATGTGAATCTACTTTACGATTTCATGCGTAAAGGCGGCTCCCGTGATCAATTACTACTTGACCGCCTTCTGTTTGCTGCGATGATAGAAGCCCGCAGCTGTGAAAGATTCAAAGTCCTTTCCGAAAATATCTCTGATCCTGAACTAAGCAGTTTTTACAATGAACTTATGATCAGTGAAGCCAATCACTATACGTTATTTCTT
>JBIIRF010000287.1:0-3673 GCA_044341715.1 Bacteroidia bacterium
ATTACATCAATCTTACAGAATAAACGACGGTTTTGCCGTCCAGTAAAACCCGGAAAAGGCCGTAAAACCCGTATTAAAGCAGAAAACACTGAAACATTCTGCCGGAACCTCTCGTTAAAAGTATAATTATCAGTATTTTACAACAAAACTAAAAAATAAACATACCAACTTCATATTATTTGAAGTATCTTTGCTCCATCGAACAGAAATTAATTTACAAATTGTCTATAAGCTCATTTTGTAATTGAATTCAAATAGACATTTCTCCCTATAACGGCTGCCCTATACGAAAGTATAATCAGTATAAATCAAATAATTATCAAAGCGTTCCCGTAAGACGGAACAAAAACAAAAAATCATGAACAAAGGAACAGTAAAATTTTTCAACGATGCCAAAGGCTTCGGATTCATCATTGCAGAAAACGGACAAGAAATCTTCGTGCATTTCACCGGATTGAATGAGAACATCCGCGAAAATGACCAGGTTACATTCGAAGTACAGAACGGTAAAAAGGGCTTAAACGCTGTTAACGTAACTGTAGTTCGTTAATAAGAAACAAGGTACAAAAAAGCCGGTTCTTCATAGGACCGGCTTTTTTATTGTAGTTAACTGACATTCGTTACTTGTGCTCATCAAAATACTGATGCATCAGAGCTGTGAGTTTTTGATAATCGACGGGTTTTGTAAAAAACTGTAGAAAGTTAGTTTTATCGATACGGCGTCTGGTGATCTCATCAGAATTCCCGCTCAGGTAGATCACCGGGATTTTAGAAAACCCGTGAATCAGTTCCATCGCTGTAATACCATCCATTTCATTTTCCAGTTTAATATCCATCAGGATCATATCCGGTTGCAATGATTTAGCCAATTCAACGGCTTCTTCTCCGGAGGTAGTTACACCGCAGACATCAAACCCCGCGGTATCCATAATCTGACGCGTCACCATCTGGATCAGCAATTCATCCTCTACAATGAGGATTTTTTTCTTTGTTCCTGTCATAATCAGTTAGGTGATTATTTCGGAAAAGTCAAGACAACTCTTGCGCCGTTTTTATTTTCGATTGTTAATGCTCCTTTTAATTGCGTACTCAGTGTTCTTACCAGTGTAAAGCCCATTGTTTTCGACTCGGCCCAATTGATACCGGAAGGGAGTCCCGGACCATCATCACAAATTTCCAGCACATAATAATCACCTTGCTCCTTCAATGAAATCACGATGATACCACCATTACGACCATTAAAGGCATACTTAAATGCATTTGTGATCAACTCATTCACGATCAGTCCACAGGGAATAGCTTTTGTAATTTCCAGTTCACAGTTATCCGTAGAAATTTCGAACAGAATATCCTGATCCGGTTTCGCAAAGGTCGCCTGCACATACTCACCGATTTCGGAGAGATACTTCGAAAACGACACCTTCGAGAAATCACCATTACGATATAAAATTTCATGCACCAGACTCATCGAACGCAGACGGCCCTGACTCTCCATCAACATCGTTTTGATTTGATCGTCCTGCGTATAGAGTTGCTGCAACTGCAAAAGGCTACTGATGATTGCCAGGTTATTTTTTACCCTGTGATGAATTTCGGTCAGGAGTAATTCTTTCTGTGCAAGATTTGACTTCATCTGCTCATTGTACGTTATCCTTTCAGTAATATCCGAGAATGTCATCAGCACACCGTTTAACTCCTTCGAATCGCCCGAATACAATGGACAAGAATTGATAGAGATCCATTTGACAGGCTGACCGGTTATCGCAAAACCCATCACGATATCGTAAATTACTTCTTGCTTTCTGAGCGTAACCATACAAGGATACTCGGAGAAATCATAGTCGGAACCATCAGGATGCAGGAGACGCATATTATCATTCGCCAATTCCGGACCCGTACCAATAAAAAACTCCAGCGGCACTTCCAGAATTTTCGCTGCACTATCATTGGCAAAACGGTGCACACCATTCACATCAGAGATGATCAATCCTTCTGTCATCGTTTCTACGGCAGTACGATAACGCATTTCGCTCTCAGCAATTTTCTCATGCACCTTCCGGCGTTCAATCACTGTACCGATCAGGTTAGCCACAGCGGTCAACAGCATTACTTCATCATCGGTCCACTCCCGCTCATGACGACATTCATCAAATCCGAGCGAGCCCCACCATTCACCATTCAGCGAAATAGGCACCACCAGCACCGACTTAATACCATTCTCGGTAAGATAAGCCTGTTCAGCACCGGGGAAATCAGCCACATTACCAACAACAGGCAAACCGGAATTCAACAGTTCCGCCCATCGTTCAAAACCGAGCAAACTCACATTTAAATCATCCAACACCGGATCGCCCTGTTGGGGAGGAGTAGCAGCATCGGTCCACTCGAGAATTTGCGTAGTAGTAGGTTCATTAGTCACCGGATGCAGCCCATTTTTAAACAAGAACACTCTGCTCACGCCAGTTGTTTCGCCAATTTTCTGCATCATATTATTCACCGTTGACTCCAGTTCCTGATCACTCGCCAGTTTCAGTGAAAGAATCGAAACGGCCTCCATCAGGCTATGCTTACGTTTTTTACTCTCCTCCGCTTCTTTCATCCTGGTAATATCCATAGAAATCCCCTGAATCAACTGATGACCGGAGAAAGGATCAGTGCTGCAACGCGCCGCGCAACGCAACCAGATATTATGACCATCATAATGACGGAACCGATGCTCCACATCAAAATCTTCGTTCTTTGATGCAGCCGATTCAATTAGCGAGGTCATCATAGATAAATCATCCGGATGGATAGCACCCAGATAATATTCAAATAGCTTGTCCTCATTAAAATCGAAAGGAACACCCAAAACTTTTTTCAGCTGATCAGACCAAAGCACCTGTTGAGTATTCACGTTAAATTCAAATGAACCAAACTGACTATGCTCACCGGCCTCTTCCAGAATTCGCTTAAGTTTATTGTTGACCTCGATCACCTGACGCTCCTCGGTTACATCATGAATGGTTACAAGGTAGCGGGAGTTTTCATCTATTTTCAGAACACGCGCTTTGTAGAAGTTAACAACTTCATTAAAGGTCAATTCATAGTAAAATTCAGAAGATGAATTACTATCAGACTCTTCCAATTCACGAACAGCATTAAAATAGCCTTCCACAATATTTTCAGGCATCAACTCGTCCAGCTTTCGACCGATAATTTGATCTTTCGGATACATGAATTTACTTTCATCTCTTGCAAACACATCAATGTAGCGTCCTTCGCGGTCCATCACACAAACGATATCATCGATACAATTAATGAGCGCAATCATTTCCTGCGTCTTCTCCCGCAACTCGAGCTCTGTTCGTTTTTGTGTAGTGATATCGATAATTGTCCCATAGGTATAAATGGTGCCATCATCTCTGAACTCATGACTGGCCACTAATTTATACCGATGGAATTGCGGCTGAAATTCAGGACGGAGTGTAAATTCAAAATCGACTTGTGACTTTTCGATCAGACTTCGCTCCAACTCTTCTTGCAAAGGTGCACGGTACTCCGGAAGCATCATATCTAAAATAGAATCATAATCGTTATTAAAACTCTCTACCGGACGTTTTATATATTCAGACGCCTTTTTACTGATATATTCAAAAGTCCGTTTGCCTGATTTATCCATCTTGATCAGATA
>JBIIRF010000288.1:0-3669 GCA_044341715.1 Bacteroidia bacterium
ACCGGTGGTAATGCACTGAAGTTTTATGCTTCCGTTCGTTTAGATATTCGCCGTATCGGTCAGATTAAAGACGGAGAAACAGTGGCAGGTAACCGTACCAAGGTGAAAATCGTGAAGAACAAAGTGGCACCTCCTTTCCGTCTGGCAGAATTTGATATCATGTACGGAGAAGGTATTTCCAAAATGGGCGAAATCGTGGATCTCGGTGTTGATTATAATGTAATCAAGAAGGCAGGTTCATGGTTTAGCTACGGTGATACCAAAATCGGACAAGGTCGTGATGCCGTTAAACAGACTCTGGCCGATAATCCGGAACTCTGTGATGAAATCGAAGCAAAAATCCGCGCTGCAATCTCAGCGAAAGCAGCCGAGTAATAACCAGGTGAACCAATCCATGGTTCCCGGATAATGATGTTTTGAATGGGAGGGGTGGGACTTCGGTTTCGCCCCTTTTTTTATTGGATAGGAATCAGCTGAATGATGTTTACCGGACAATTTTTCGCAGCCAGTTGGTTTTCCTCCAGCTCTTCGTCGTGTACAATCACCGAAAAGATCCCGCGCTTCTCCACGCCACCGATCAGCACACTCTTTCCATCCTTCCTCGACATTCTCCATCTGCTATGCGCGGCTTCTACGCAGGCATTGCATCCAATGCATTTATTGCGCTGCTGTAAGATCCTGATCATTCGCTGCAATTACCTTGTATAATTTATCAGAGGCACGAATCACTTCCGGAATTTTTATCGAAAACGATTGTCCTTTAATGACCGTCTCTACAATCTCGTCAGCTACCCGCAACTCTTCCACAACCGAATTGATGATTCCCGTAGTTGGACCAGTAATCATTACCGCATTGCCCACCGATAATTGATCCGTCTCCAGTAAAAACTCCGCCACTCCCGACTTGTTGAAATACTTGACGCCTTTTCCAAGGTAGATTTTCTTCAGCGTAGCCTTCGAGCCATACACCTCCGACCATTCGCCCATCTCCTTGCCGAGAAAATATCCACCCCAGAAACCACGATTGAAAACAGTAGATAATTCCTCCTTCCATAGCGCTGCTTTCTCTGCAGAATATGTTCCCGCCTGATAAGCATCGATCGCTTCCCGATAACATTTTGTGGTGGTGTACACATAATCTGCCGCACGTCCGCGCCCTTCAATCTTCAGAATATTCACGCCTGTAGCCAGTATCTGATCCAGAAAATCAATCGTGCAGAGATCTTTCGCCGACATAATATACTCGTTGTCGATTTCCAGTTCTACGCCTTCTTCCTTGTCGGTAACGATGTAGCTCCGGCGGCAATTCTGTATGCATGCACCGCGATTCGCTGAGGCAAAATGGGAGTGGAGACTCAGATAACATTTCCCCGAGACTGCCATGCACAATGCACCATGCGCAAAAACTTCAATCCGTACTAGCTCCCCTGAAGTGCCACGAATATCTTCCCGTTTGATCTGCTTTACAATATCGCCCACCTGTTTCAAACTCAGTTCGCGCGCCAATACAATAGTCTCTGCAAACGAGCTGAAGAACTCCACACTCTCAATATTACTCACATTCGCCTGAGTAGATACATGCACCGGCAAACCAATCTTCTTCGCATAATTGAACACAGCCTGATCAGAAGCAATGATCGCATCGATGCCCACCTCCTTCGCTGCATTCAGAATGCTCTTCATCAGACGGATATCATGGTCGTATATAATTGTATTGATCGTGAGGTAAGCGCGGACACCCTTCTCCAGACAAATCTTCTTGATTTCCGCTAAGTCTTCGATTGTAAAATTATTACTCGACCTTGCCCGCATGTTCAACTGCTCAATACCAAAATATACAGCATCAGCCCCGCCCTTAATCGCAGCCATCAATGATTCAAATGACCCTGCCGGCGATAATAATTCAATCTTTTTCATCGTCATAAATTGAACCCGCAAAAATCAGCTTTTTCAATTCACGAGATAATGATTTAAATCAGTCTCCGCCGGATTCATTTGCCCTTCGTAACATACCTTCTCCAAAACCTATGGCGCATAGACAGTCAGCACCTCAAAGGCAACTAATCACAGCAGTAGACTTACTACAAGAAATCGGCTGAGGAAGTGTATCTCCCTGCTAAAAACGCATCAGTTATTTACGATAATCAGTCGCGAACCCATCTTCTCCATTCCGTCAGTTACAATGTTCATCATATAAACACCGTTTTCAATCGACGGTAATGAAAGGGTAGATTGATAATCACGAAGCGTAGTTGTAAATACTAATCGTCCGGAGGCATCTCTGATATTCATCTGAACCGGAAGAAGGAGAGAAGCCGGAGCCTGAATAGTCATTATTCCATTTGAAGGATTCGGAAATGCAGCTAACAATTCGAGTGCACCATTTTCTTCTATCCCGCTGCAAACAACAAACGAAACAGCCAATGTGTCGCTGCCGGAGCAACCACTGGTATTGGTTACTACCACCGAGTAGGAATTGTTGGTGGCTGCAGAACTGTTCACTACAATGTTTCCGGTGACTGCCCCGGTGCTCCAGTTGTAAGTGTTGCTGGAAGAAGTGCCTGCAGTTATAGTGTAATTTTGATTGGTACAGATCGTGGTGTCATTGCCGAGATTGATGATGGGAGCTACTGCAGGAAAGGCAACGATTGTATCTATCCGCAATGGGCAGCCGACTGCGGTTCCATACGGTGCACTGTTATAAATGTAGGTTCCTCCGGTATTTGCTCCGGTGGTGAAGGTGCCGAGATAACCATTCGTCAGCGAGCTGGGGCCGGTCCATGTTCCCGTTGATACCGGGTTGTTGGGGAGGTAGGAGTAGAGATCAACTGCCGAAATATTGTTGCATACAGGGACTCCTGTCGCAGAATTTGTGCTGGCGCATCGTTCCAGTTTGAGGTCGTCAACGGAGAGGTCATTGCCGTTAGTTCCGCCAACATTGGTATAGATGGATAAGATAAAACTGGTACCTGATGGGTTGATTGTACCAGATGTCCATTGTGTCCAGTTTGGAGAGTAACCTGCGAGCAAACTATTGATAGAGTCAAGGCCGTTTCCTGCGCTGTCACTGAGCACAATTTTAACATCACATTGCGTGCCGCTGAAGGTGGTAAGAAACCAACCTGAGACCCGCACCGGCATATTTTCGCAGGTGGAGATGGTTCGCTGATACACAAGATCTCCTGCACAAGTGCCTGTCCCACCTACACAGTCAATAAAGTTCATATACATCGCCCTGCTTCCACTATGGGCAGCAAATGTTTGGGGTGTGTTGTGTATAGTTGTGCCTGCAATCAGGTCAGGAATTGTTGTAGTGTATTCAAAACCATCCGTAAATACTGTTTGCCAGTTGCATTGCGCATCGGCAGGAGTTCTTCCGATAAATGCGATCAATACGAGTCCAAGGATAAAACGGGTAATATTTTTGTTCATGGAGGTAGTTTTTTTCAAATTTAGCAACGTTTTCGGGAGATGAGGGGTCATTCACTAGATTTAGGGTAGAAAATGAATGGGAGTAGGGCGGAGAGAAAATGCCCGGTAAGATGCCTGCTATTTTTTACCTTTGCCGCTTAATCCTCCTAAAAAGACTATGTTGTCACGTCTCCCAAAGTTCTCTATCCTCTTCGCTGCGTTGATTTTGTTCATGGCTGCTTCCTGTAGCCAAAAGAA
>JBIIRF010000289.1:0-3665 GCA_044341715.1 Bacteroidia bacterium
CTTTACCTGTTCAATCTCATCGCTGTTCAGGTTTTCTTTCTCCTTCAGACTCTTCTCTCCGTCGATCGGCGCCTTCAACACACGATTCAATTCGATACCGGGTTTTTCAGGCACCAGTTTCGCCAATGCATTCGACTCCGGAAGCGGAAGGTCCAGCACACGGGCAACATCCTTAATACTCATCTTCGCCGCCATCGTACCATATGTCACGATTTGCGCCACCTGATTCTTCCCGTATTTCTCCACCACATAATCAATCACCTTCTGACGACCATCATCGTCGAAGTCTGTATCGATATCGGGCATGCTCTTACGATCCGGATTCAGGAAACGCTCAAACAGGAGATTGTATTTAATCGGATCGATATTGGTAATTCCAATACAATAAGCGACGGCAGATCCCGCAGCTGATCCACGACCCGGACCAATAAACACTCCTAAATCACGTCCGGCTTTTATGAAATCAGCCACGATAAGGAAGTATCCCGCAAAGCCCATTGTTTTTACGGTAAACAGCTCAAAATTCAATCGCTCTTCGATTTCAGGAGTGATTTGTCCGTACCGTTTCAAAGCACCTGTATATGTCAGATGATGCAGGTATTCATCCTGTGAATTAAACTCTGCAGGCACCTGGAAATTCGGCAGAAGGATATCCTGCTTCAGACGAAGAGTCTCCACTTTATCAACGATCTCGTTGGTATTATCAATCGCCTCCGGAAGATCGCTGAAGAGTTCCTTCATTTCTTCCGTTGTCTTGAAATAAAACTGATCGTTATAAAACGCAAAACGACGACCACGCATCGAAGATTCATCCTCTGAGAACTCCTTCATGGTTGGCGTACTTTGCTTCTCGCCGGTATTGATACAAAGAAGGATATCGTGCGCATTAAAATCATCCCGATCCACATAATGAGAATCGTTGGATGCAATAATTTTTACATTGTATTTCTTCGCAAAACCCAACAGCACTTCATTCACAGTTCGCTGCTCGGGAATATCGTGACGCTGCAATTCGATATAATAATCTTCACCGAAAAGATCCAGCCACCATTTAAACTCCGTCTCTGCTGCCGCCTCTCCATGCTTCATGATGGTTTTCGGAACAATCGCTCCCAGACAACAGGTAGTCGCAATCAGACCGGAATGATATTTCAGCAATACTTCCTTATCGATACGCGGATACTTACCGTACAATCCTTCGATATACCCCATCGAGCATAACTTGATCAGGTTCTGATATCCTTCCGCATTCTTCGCTAACAGCAACTGGTGATACCGCACATCGCGTTCATCTCTCGTAAACTGTTGCTTATGCCGGTTCTCCACCATATAAAATTCGCAACCAACAATCGGCTTGATGGCATTCGGATTTTCCTTGGTATTGTACTTCGAAGCCTCCGCCACGAACTTGAATGCACCGAACATATTACCATGATCGGTAATAGCCAGCGCCGGCATCTGATCCTTGATCGCTTTTTTATAAAGAGAAGAAATATCCGCCGCTCCATCGAGCAGGGAGAACTGGGTATGTACGTGTAGGTGTGAAAACTTGGTCATGGTGAATTACAAAAATAAAAAACGAAGCCCTCACTTTACCGACACCTTGTATGCAGAGTACGGTAAACGGTTCTTTATGAGGTAGTCCCGATTTACAAACAGGTGTAAAAGATCAATTGTGGAAAGATTGTTACCACCTATAAACCAATCCTTTATTGAAAACACGGCAAAAAAGCGCGAAAAGCCCCCTTTGAAAAGTGTGATAAAGCAGACTCTACTCATCTCATAAAACAGCCCTAAAATAAAAATGAGGAGCACCAATGGTACCCCTCACTTTTTGGGATCTTGTAGTTTGTTTTTTCATCAGACCATAGGCATCATCTTTTTTGTTAAATAATCGGTTTGAATACATTGCAATGATATGACAGGATAGAAGCCTTGTCAGTTTAAAAACGAGAAATTCTTACATCTTTGCAGAATATTATGAAAACCAAATCATTTCTTCTGCTCCTCATCAGCCTGCTCATTGCCGGGACAAGTACAGCACAGGATGCATGGAACAAATACATCACCGGTGTATCCGTAACCTATGACGAAACCATTGCCTTCTTCAAGAGCATGGACAAACAATACGCACAGGCCAAGCTATTGGAAATTGGTAATTCGGACAATGGCAGACCCTTGCATCTTTTTGTAATCAGTCCGGAAAAAATCTTCAACCCCGACTCCCTCCGAGCCAGAGGCTACACATTGCTACTCGTCAACAACGGCATCCATCCCGGAGAGCCTGACGGAATCAATGCCAGCATCCGTTTAAGTAAATTTTTACTCGACGGTTCAGAGAAAATGCCTGAAAAGGTAGCCTTGCTCATCATTCCCGTTTACAACATTGATGGGGCACTCAACACGAGTCATTATTTCCGCTCCGGGCAAAACGGTCCCGACACTGTTGGATTCAGAGGCAACTACCGCAACCTCGACCTCAACCGTGACTTCATCAAATGCGACTCCGAAAATGCCCGCAGCTTCAACCGCATGTACAGCACCTGGGATCCGGATGTTTTTATCGACACCCATGTAACTGACGGAGCCGATTATCAATACGTCATGACACTCATCGACTCCCAGAAAGATAAATTACATCCAGCCATCAGCAAAGTCATGCAACGCTCCATCCTGCCGTATCTCTATCGCGCAATGAATGCCATTGGCCAGCCGATGTCGCCTTATGTAAATGTATGGGGAGAAAGTCCCGAAAACGGCATGAACGGATTTCTCGAATCACCCCGCTTCGCCTCCGGATACAGCGCACTTTACAACGCATTTCCCTTTGTAACGGAGACGCATATGCTAAAACCATTTCCTGAACGTGTAGAGTGCACTTATCAGTTCCTCAAGTTATCCCTCACCGCCTGCTCCATCTACGGAAGCACATTACGCAACGCAAGAACAGCAGCCAAGGACACCATCCGCACAAAACAGGAATACTTCCCACTTCACTGGACACTCGATACCACTAAAACAGATTCCCTTTTCTTCCTCGGATACAAAAGCGTCACCAAGAAAAGTGAAGTCACCGGACTCGACATTTTGGGATTCGACCGCACACAAGCCTACGGAAAAAACATCGTCTACAGAAACACCTTCAAGCCCTCCATCACCATTAAAAAACCCATCGCTTACCTCGTACCACAAGCCTGGAAAGAAGTCGTTGAACGATTAAAACTAAACGGTATTCAAATGAGCCGATTAAAAAAAGACACCGCCATTCGTGCAGAAGTCTACTACATCCGCGACTACCAGACCAGCAAAACACCCTACGAAGGGCACTATCTCCACAGCAATGTAGAAGTAAAAACGGACACCAATACTGTACGATGCTTCGCCGGCGATTACCTCATTTACTGCAACCAGGACAAGAACCGTTACATCATCGAAACCCTCGAACCACAAGCCACCGACGCCTTCTTCGCCTGGAATTTCTTTGATGAAATTTTACAACAGAAAGAATGGTTCTCAGACTACCTCTTCGACAAAGACGCCGCTGAAATACTCGCCGCAAATCCCGAAATGAAAGCCGCCTTTGAAGAAAAAAAGAAAACAGATCCATCCTTCGCCTCCAGTTCCTGGGCCATGTACAGTTGGATATTTCAACGTTCCTTCTGGCA
>JBIIRF010000037.1:0-11908 GCA_044341715.1 Bacteroidia bacterium
ATTCTATCCGTTGAACTATGAGACCAGTATTTTAAGAACTTTTATTCTGATGATTTTTTTATTTACTATAGTCTCTGCAGGAATCCCTGTCTGCCGAAGCGTAGAGAACCCACATCTACAGTTCAGGAAACTTCCCTGCCTTCCGGTACGCTGACCTACCTCTCGGCAGGCAGGCATTCTATCCGTTGAACTATGAGACCAATTGCTAACTGGCTGCGCAAAAATAGCCATTTGCGGCGAAAGCGAATAAATGCCCAAAAGAGAGAACCAAATCTTTTCGTTGGCGTATAAGCGTTGTTATGTTGCATTGCCTGATAATCGACGACGATCTTGCTGCCAGTACGTTACTTCGACACTATATTGAAAGTACGGAGGGACTGGAGGTAGTAGATGTTTTACACGACGGGATCAGTGCATCGAATTATTTACGAAAGGCTGATCACCAGATCGATTTAATTTTTCTGGATGTTGAAATGCCGGGGATGTCGGGGATAGAGTTGCTGGAGAGTAATAAGTCTCTTCCTCCGGTTATTCTCGTAACTTCGAAGGAACAATATGCTGCCAGAGCCTTTGAGTTTAAGGTTGTACATTATCTGGTGAAGCCTGTTGATTACAAGAAATTTCTTTCAGCCATTGATCGTGTACAGGAAATGAATGGCCCTACACAGGAGATTGCTGCTCCCTCATTGGAATATATTTTTATTAAAGAAAACGGCCTTTTACATAAGATACCTTACAAGGATCTATTGTACGTAGAAGCCTTAGGAGATTACGTGAAGGTTCACCTGAAAAACAAGGTTTATACCACCTACACCACCATGAAGAACCTGGAGGAAAAACTGAAACTGAATGCAGCCTTTTTGCGGGTTCACAGGTCGTATATAATCAATATTAACTTTCTTGTAAATATTGATAATGAGGCAGCTACCATAGCCGGAAACGTGGTTCCTATTGGCAGTAAGTACAAACCCCAACTCCAGAAACGGCTGAACATCCTCTAGTTTTTCAACGGGTTTTTGGCCAGTTTTAACGGCAATTCAGGGGCTTCCAACGAAAAAAGGCCCAAACCCTTACATCCTGCCTGAACTTTGATTCATCCAAACAGGGATACTAATTGAAAATTCTTACACGGGACCTGTTCTGTTGCGGATCAGGACAGTGTCCCGATAAGAATCTTAAATGCTTAAAAAATTATTATTAACCTGATTTAATATGTACGGTATTGTAAACAAAGCCATCGAAGACCTGATTGTTTCGAATTTCGGTGAAGATAAATGGCTCGAGATTAAAGAGCGAAGTGGTGTAGATATTGATTTCTTTATCAGCAATGAACCTTATGATGATGAGATAACTTTTAAACTGGCAATCGCTGCAGGAGAAGTAATGAATCTATCTGTTGGACAAGTTCTCGAGGCGTTTGGCGAATGGTGGGTGATGAAAACGAGTAAAGAGAAATATGGTGGATTAATGCAGGCAGGTGGTACATCGTTAAAAGAGTTCTTGCACAATCTACCTGTGTTCCATAATCGCGTGATGTTGATTTACCCGAAGCTGACACCACCTGAGTTCAGAGTATCGGACTCAACAGACAATAGTATACACGTGCATTATTACTCGAAACGCGAAGGTCTGCAAGAGTTTGTACGTGGGTTGATGGTGGGCCTTGGAAAGATGTATGAAACACCGGTGCAGGTGGATCTGATTCAAAGCAGAGCAGAAGGAAGCACACACGAAGTATTTAAAGTGAGCTGGTAAGATCTGTTAAAGCCGGAAGGTGTATTATTTAGTGGGGAGCAGTTGAATAAGCTGTTCCCATTCTTTTTGCATATCACCGGTGGTGGTGTGATTAAAGCTGCCGGTAAAAGTCTGCAGAAGATTGCCGGGATCGAAACGCCGTTGATGTTTAACGATGTGTTTCGTATTAAACGTCCATTTGTGGAGGAGTTTGCCGCTAAACATTTTGATCAGATTACGGATCAGCTCGTGATCATTGAAGATATTGCTGATCCGAAACTGGTGTTACGCGGACAGTTTGAAAAATCAGCTTACGACGAGAGTTGGTTTTTCCTTGGTTCTCCCTGGTTTGGTTCGATGGAGCAAGTCACAGAGCGAGGGCTTACTATCCATGATTTTGCATGCCATGATGCCATGGTGGATTTGTTACACGTGCTGAAAACACAGGAGATAACAAACGATGAACTGAAGGTTTTACTTCATAAGCTCAATGATCAGAAAAAAAAGCTGTCGGTTTCAGAAACGAACTACCGTATGCTTGTGGAGAAAGCCACTGATATCATTTATAAGATAGATCTGAATGGTTCTTTTCGTTATGTTAATCCAGTGGCAATCCGTCTTACAGGATACTCTGAAGAGGAACTCATGAGGATGTCGTACACCGATTTGATCCGTGAAGATTATAAACCTTCTGTAATTCGTTTTTATACCGAACAGGTAGTTCACCGCTTGCAAACTACTTATCTCGAATTTCCGATTGTGATGAAGTCGGGAGAAGTGCGTTGGGTAGGACAAAGCGTGCAATTTCCACAAGCAAACAATGAGGCCGATGAGTTATTTGCTTTGGCTATTGATATCACCGAGAAGAAAAAATACGAAAAGCAACTGATTCTTCAAGAGGAAAAATATCGGAATATCATTGAAAATATAAACCTGGGATTACTGGAAGTTGACCGAAATGATACAGTTCAATATGCGAATCAGAGTTTCTATTCCATGTCAGGTTTTACAGAAGAAGAACTATTAGGGAAAAGTGCTTCAGCATTACTTCTCAATGAACATGGACAAGAAGTATTGAAGCAAAAAACGAAAAGCCGCGAATCAGGAGAATCTGATTTTTACGAGCTGCCCGTTCGTACCGCCTCCGGTGAAACGCGTTGGTGGATGATCAGTGGTGCGCCGCGCTATAACGATAAAGGAGAACTCGTAGGGTCAGTTGGTATTCATTTGGATGTGACAGATCGAAAACGACTTGAAATCGAATTAAAGGAATCAAGGAAGAAAGCAGAGGAATCATCGAAGGCGAAAGAAGCTTTCCTCGCCACTATGAGCCATGAAATCCGTACGCCCTTGAATGCGATAATCGGAATCACTGATTTAATGCGTCTGAAAAATCAACAGCCGGAAAATCGTGAAAACCTGGAGATACTCAGCTTCTCAGCGAGTAACTTGCTTTCATTAATCACTGATATCCTCGACTTCTCCAAAATTGATGCAGGAAAAATAGAGTTCGCACGGGCAGAATTTGATTTACAACATTTACTGAATGGTACTTATCATTCGTTTAAATCACGTTGTGAAGAAAAGCAGGTTCATCTTCAGCTGAACATCGACAAAAACATTCCACCTGTATTAATTGGAGACGAACTTCGTCTGGCACAGGTTCTGAATAACTTATTAGGAAATGTTGTAAAGTTTACTTCAGCCGGACAAATTATTCTTCATGCAGGATATGAAACAATCAATCCACGGAAGATCCGTCTGAAATTTGAAGTGAAGGATACCGGTATCGGTATAAAGAAAGAAAAGCTGGACCATATATTTGATGAATTTGTGCAAGCAGATGCGCGTATTGTGAAAGATTTTGGAGGCAGTGGTTTAGGATTAAGTATAACACGTAAACTGATTCAACTGCAGGGAGGCGATATTCACGTAAGCAGTCGTTTTGGAAAGGGAACCAGTTTTACTTTTTTCCTCGATTACGAAGTATCGGATAAACAACAGTTACAACGTAAATACGAAGTAGTAAAACAAACTGAAAAAGTATTCCATCCCGCGTTGCGCATCCTGCTCGTAGAGGATAATCTGGCCAACCAAAAAGTTGCTGTCTCGTATTTCGATCACTGGGGATTAAAAGCAGATGTTGCCAACAATGGTGTAGAAGCTCTTCAATTCCTGCGAGAACACCCGTATGATCTTGTACTGACTGATTTGTTCATGCCTGTTATGGATGGATTTGAAACGATTACAAAGATCCGACAACAACTGAAACGGAAAGCATTACCTATTATCGCACTCACTGCTTCCGCAGAAACAAAACTGATTGACCGTGCACTTAAAGCAGGAGCAAACAGGTGTCTGACAAAACCATTTAACCCGAAGGAACTTCAACAAACACTGATTGAATTACTTCACCAGAATAATGAGCCAAAGCCGAATCAGGTTCAGATGCGTGTGGTTTCATCGTCATATAAACCCGAAATGAAACTTAAACATATCAATTTAAAACGCATCGAGGAGGCATCACTCGGGAAACCGGCATTTGTACGGGAGATGTTACAGATTTGTAAATCGGAAATTCCTCAAACACTTCAGCAGGCACAACATTATTTTAATGATGCGAACTACACGCACTTTGCCAAGTCTATTCATAAACTTAAAAATACATTGCTGATGATTGGTCTTGACGAATGGAGTACGCATCTTCAGTTTATGGAAAGCTCTGCATTAGCCGAAACCCAACTATCCATGGTTAAACTCTTTTTAGATGAGTTAATGGTGACCGGACAGGAAGTAGTGGAAGAACTGGAGCAGGTAATTCCAACCGTTTAATCGACATTTTACGATTAACAATCAACTAATTATGACTTTGATCTAATAAATATTTGCATTAGAGCCTTATTTATTCGTAATATTGCGATAACAATTATGGGACTCTCCAAAACAGACGAATTTACAGTCCGCGATAACCGGATAGCCGTTTATGCCAAAGCGCTCGCACATCCTGCACGTGTGGCCATTTTACAGATCCTGCTAAAAAAACAAGCGTGTATCTGTGGCGATATTGTAGAGGAGCTTCCATTATCACAATCGACCGTCAGCCAACATCTAAAGGAACTAAAAAACGCCGGACTCATAAAAGGAGAAATTGAAGGAGCCAGTATCTGTTATTGCATCGATGAAGAGGAATGGGAAAAGGCTAAAAAAGAGTTGACAGCCCTATTCGGTACATTCAAATCCGGTAAATCCTGCTGTTAAAAAAATTTGACTACAACTATCGTAATATTGCGATTTATAAATAAAAAACATGAAAACATCCAACGATCTAAAAGAACTGGTAAGACAGAAATACAGTGAAATTGCTTTACAAGACAAGGAAACCAATGGTTCATCCTGCTGCGGGGCGACTTCCTCGTGTTGTGGGGACGAAGTATATAACATTATGTCGGAAGATTATAAATCACTCGAGGGTTACCAACCAACTGCCGATTTAGCATTAGGATGCGGTCTACCTACACAATTTGCAAAGATTAAAACAGGAGATACTGTACTTGATCTGGGAAGTGGAGCAGGAAATGATTGTTTTGTTGCCAGACATGAATGTGGTCCAGAAGGAAAAGTAATCGGAGTAGACTTCACCCAAGCCATGATTCAGAAAGCGCGTATCAATGCTGACACACTCGGGTTCAACAATGTTGAGTTCCGGGAAGGAGATATTGAACATCTTCCGGTTGGCGGAAACAGTGTAGATGTAATTGTAAGCAACTGCGTATTAAACCTTGTACCGGAAAAGGAAAATGTATTCAATGAAATGTACCGTGTATTGAAAAAAGGCGGTCACTTTTCTGTATCGGATATTGTATTAGCAGGAAATCTACCGGCTAAATGGAGAGAGACAGCAGAGATGTATGCTGGTTGTGTATCAGGAGCGATCCAAAAAGAAGAATACATTGCACTTGCTAAAAAAGCCGGATTCAAAAACCTGACAATCCAAAAAGAAAAGGCTATCATTATCCCTGATGATATTCTCTCTACGTACTTCAGTGCAGAGGAAATCCAACACTATAAAAATTCCGGAACAGGCATCTTCAGTATTACACTATACGGTGAAAAAACAGAAGCCTGCTGTGCTCCGGGATGTTGCGATTAAATCTTATCAGACTAGTTAAAAACTTATGGCAGTTAAATTAAAATTCCTCGACCGTTATCTGACGTTGTGGATATTTCTTGCGATGGTAGGAGGAGTATTACTCGGATACTTCC
This sequence comes from Bacteroidia bacterium, assembly GCA_044341715.1. Lineage (GTDB taxonomy): Bacteria > Bacteroidota > Bacteroidia > AKYH767-A > OLB10 > JAJTFW01. The sequence continues at coordinate 5,998 of JBIIRF010000037.1, forward strand.
TCCCGGGTGTCGCTCAATCCATCAACAATTTATCCGTTGGCAATACGAATCTTCTATTAGCCGCGGGACTCATCTTAATGATGTATCCTCCGCTGGCGAAAGTAGATTACTCCCTCCTTCCCAAGGCCTTCAGCGACCGCAAGATGATGTCTCTGTCGCTTTTACTCAACTGGATCATCGGTCCACTGTTGATGTTTGCACTTGCTATTCTCTTCCTGCGCGATGAACCGGATTATATGGTGGGATTAATACTAATCGGAATAGCCCGATGCATCGCCATGGTAATTGTTTGGAACGATCTGGGAGGAGGAAACCGCGAAGTAGCAGCTTTACTCGTCGCATTAAATTCAGTATTTCAACTGCTGACATATAGCTTCTATGCCTGGTTATTCATCAACATATTACCGAACTACTTCGGACTCGGCAATTTCGCGGTGGAAGTTCCAATGTCGGAAGTCGCGCTTAGTGTATTTATTTACCTGGGTATTCCCTTCATTGCAGGATACCTTAGTCGGAAAATACTTGTTCAACAAAAAGGCATCGATTGGTACAACCGTAAATTCATTCCAAAAATTTCGCCCATCACGTTAATGGCACTGCTCTTCACCATTGTGTTGATGTTTAGCCTGAAGGGAGATAAAATCTTAGAATTACCAATGGATGTGATTAAGATTGCAATTCCATTAATGGTTTATTTCCTCGTGATGTTCTTTGTAAGTTTCTTTATCGGCAAATCCATGGGATTATCTTATGACAAAAACGCAGCCATCTCCTTTACAGCCACAGGAAACAATTTTGAACTGGCCATCGCTGTTGCTATTGCTGTCTTCGGATTACATTCTCCACAGGCATTCGCCGGAGTCATTGGTCCGTTGGTAGAAGTACCTGTATTAATTCTCCTCGTAAAAGCATCTCTCTATCTTAAAAATAAATATTACAGCAAATGAACATATTAGTCCTCTGCACCGGAAACAGTTGCCGAAGCCAGATTGCACACGGATACCTGCAGCAATTTGCCGGCGATAAGGCCACCATCTACAGTGCCGGAATTGAAACACATGGAGTAAATCCACGCGCGATTGCTATTATGAAAGAAGACGGAATCGATATCTCCGGACATACCTCCAACAACATCGATGAATACACTTCTGTGCCTTTTGATTTTATCTTGACTGTTTGTGATCATGCGAAAGAGAATTGTCCCTACTTCCCATCAGATGCTCAGCGATTCCATTATAACTTCCCGGATCCGGCTAAGGCTACTGGAACTGAAGAGGAAATCATGCAGCAATTCCGAACTGTACGTACCTTAATCAAGGACTATTGCCGTGAATTTGTGGAGAAACATGTAGAGTAAAATAGATTCACCAGTCCTTCATTCTGTAACAAAACTTACATAATCCGGCTTTTTATATCTTTACCTTTGCAAAATGATTCATACAATGAAAAAGCTTCTCTTCAGTCTAACGCTGATCTTCTCGTTTATCATGGCATCCTGTCAGCAACCATCCACAAGCGGAAACAGTGGAGAAAAAATTTACCAAACTGTATCCGTTGAGAAATTCAATCAGTTGTTAGAGCAAAATGCTTCTGCGTTTATCATCGATGTACGCACTCCGCAAGAATTTAAATCCGGACATATTGCAGGTGCAGCAAATGTTGATTTCTACGATGCCACTTTCAAAACAGTATTATCCAAACTCGATAAATCACGGAAAGTATTGGTGTATTGCAAATCCGGCGGAAGAAGCAGTTCCGCTATGGAAATGATGAAAGAGATGGGCTTCTCAGAAGTGTACAATCTCGATGGCGGAATGTTGGCCTGGTCGAATGCCAATCAGCCTATCGAAAATGCAAATACAGCCATTGCCTCCACCGGAATGAGCGAAGATCAATACTTGCAGAAAGTTGCTGAACAACCCCTCGTACTCGTGGATTTCAATGCTGTTTGGTGTGGGCCCTGCAAAAAAATGATGCCCATCCTCGAAAAAATTGTTGCTGATCAGAAAGGCAAACTCACTTTAATGAAAGTAGATGCTGACGAGAATCCGGACCTGATGCGTGCAAAGAAAATTCAGGGTATCCCCTATTTCGAACTTTACAAAGGTGGTAAATTGGTTTGGTCAACAATGGGAATGACGGACGAAGCGACGATCGTTGAACAACTGAAATAAAAAATTCTCTTCATGGAGAAAACGCCCGTTCAATCGATCGGGCGTTTTTTATTTTACTATTTTACAGAATATTTATTCAGAATTGTTGAAGGCAAAATAGTATAATAGTCAAAATAACTACTCTTGAATTTCAAAGTTTCTAATATCGGTTTCAAGCTGCACGAGGTATTTCATGAATGAAAGTTTCATAATTATACGTGTCATTACGAAACACAGCGGAACCAGAAATGCAATGGACAATGAGAAAGCGAGGATAACAAACGGTTTGCCCATGAACTCCTCCACTGGTAATCCGCTACCTTTTAATCCACCAGCAATAAACCCTGTAGCAATAGCAACGGGATATAACACGATACCAGAATATTCGCTGATATAAATCCAGCGACGAACTGCTGCTGCTGTTTTCTGAAGTGTTTCAAGCAGGCTATGCGCACTGCTTTGGTATTGCACAATGTTCTTTCGTAAATTCAGGGTGATTCGAAGTCCCCAGATATGTCCGGCAATCAGAATAAAAAATCCACCTACAACGTATGCATTGTGAAACTTAGTCAATGCATAGATATAAACAAAACTGGATAAGACGGCGAATACGAGATTTATATCAAGTGCCTTTTTTATTTTTTCTACCGGAAGTGGTAAGCGCTGCCGCAACGGAATACGGATTTCTTCCGGTGCAGTTGAGCCCTTATCGCTATTCCATAATTCTTCGAGTTCCATCAGCTTAACTTAGCTTTTAATTCATTTTTAATGCGGTGAATTTTAACACCTGTATTGTTCGCTGTGATACCTGTAATCTCAGCGATCTCCTGATTATTGTATCCTTCCAGATGTAAGGTAATAATAGCCCTATCAGTTTCCGGCAGTGATCGAATGGCTTTGTAGAGCGCTTGTAATTGTAACCTGCGATCGCTGTCTTCATCAGTCATCATTTCCGGCAATGCATCTTCTTCGCGATAATCCAATCGTCGCTGTTTACGCTTAACAGTGAAGATGGTGTTGAGTCCGACACGGTACAACCAGGTGCTGAATTTTGCATCTCCGCGGAAACTGTTTATTCCTTTCCATGCATGAAAAATTATGTCCTGACAAAGATCTTTGTGCTCTTCATGATCAGCGGCATACAGCATCGCCAACCGGCGAATCATCGGTTGATGTTTTTTAATGGCTGCTATGAATTCCTGTTCCTGCAAGAATCAGATAAATCGGGTGATAATGCCGGCGAATGTAAGCAATACAATTACGATGAGCCATGCTTTCTGCCATACAGGTCGGTTGCTCCATTTTACCTGTTCATCGAAAGGATCGAAGGCTAATGAAATACCCAGTGAGCCAATCGCTGCAGATGGTTCCCCGAATACAAAAAACTGAAGGCTGGCCATCAGAAGAAATCCTATGTGAAGGATACGATTAACGTGTGTGAATTTTCCGGCTGTTTCCATGTTTTTCTTTTTAGCATAGGAAACAGTACCGGCCGTTCTATTACAGAAACAACAAAATATTTAGTTAATAATCTGGTAATCAGATCAAAAATCGGAGACTTTCACCCACTTTTCCCGATAAACCATCCCTTTTGTACCCGTCCATTCCAACAAATAAACTCCAGGGGTTGCGATGTCCAAGAGCGGGAGGCAACCATCAGAATTATTTTGTTCTGCACGCAGGAGCCTTCCTTCCAGATCATAGATATTTACTATTCCACCCAATGGATTTGGATCAATGCAGATATGTGAAGAAGCCGGATTCGGATAAATCGTATATCCATTACCGTTAGCCAATTCCGATAGTCCAGTCAAACTAATTTGGGCTATAATGGGTACGCTGACATTAGCAAGAAGTCCTGTACCTTGAGCAATGTAATTAAGTGTTCCTGCAAATGATCCCGGCGGCGCCATAGCTAATTCAATTTCGATGGCACGGGCTTCACCTGGTGAAATAGTAGTATTTGTTCCGGTATTGTTCAGAAAATTAAGGGCAGTATTTGGTGTGAGAGAAAGTCCTGAAATCGTCAGTGGTGAATTTCCATCATTCGCAATCCAGTAATTGTAAGTTACTGCACCGGGTGCAGGAACAATTCCAAAATTAATTGTATCATCCGGTGTATCCGATGATGTATTTGAATTACCAATGGAAGTGTTGCTTAAGCTGGAAATCCGATCGATGAATTGCGGATAATCGATGAACGGATTGCGGTTATCTTGCAGTAAGAAAATTTTATTTCCTCTGGCTATCTCAGCTGCAGTTGGAGGAAACTGATCATGCCATTGACGAAGTATTCCTTCCTGTGATGTCAGGAAATTGCTATAATTCTGATAACGCACAACAAAGTAAAACATCGCACGTGCTGTAGCGCCTTTATGTACATCACGCGGCTCAAAAGTGTTACTGTTTCCTTTACTGCCTCCCTGGCTCCATGTTGGATTAGTCACCACACCAAAAGGCAGACTTCCTCTGGCATTATTCGCCAGATCATCGGTTGGAAATAAATGATAAAGATCCGCACGCATTGGTTCCAATGAATTGAAGAAGTTCTGTGGGAACGTATGCTCTGTATTGAACGAATAGTTCGTTTGACAATCGGTACGATCAGTATATCCAACTGCTTGCCGTCCGGTATAAACACATTCAATCGTATTTGAGAAAGCTCCTCCACCGTTTACTTTCAGATTGTCGTACGACATAAACATCGAATCACGGGCGATGGAATATCCTGCGTTAAAATAATTACGTCCGATAATATCATGAAGTGAATCTTTCAATACTTCTTCTATCAGGTTTTCAGTATTGCTATAATACGACTTGCTGTAGCGACCTTGACCGAGCAGATCTACACGAAGTGCACCACAATGTCCGTCATTGAGGATGAAGAGTTCTGAATTATGATAGATATTATGTGCCGGACTGAATTTAATCCAGATCGACTGTGCTCCACCGGCCGGAACGGTAAACACACCACCCGTAGTACTGAAAACCGGAGAACCATAGAAATTATAAAAGCGGTAACCCGTCACCGTTATATCATACAAGGTAGAATTTGAAATGGTCACCTGCTGACTATCGGGCGTCACTTCAGTAACAATACCGAAATTAAGCTGAGCAGGAGATACAGAAAAATTTTGGCCATACAGTCCGGTAGCAGCACCGGAGAACAGCAGAACGAGCAGACGTACGATTCGAATCATTGCAGCAAAGATAGGAATTCGAAGTTGTTCGTTCTACAGAAAACAATGCTATTTGAATTCATTTCCCGTTTGTTCCGATACAAACGGATCACTAAGTTTGTAGGAAATACGATCCCATGACCGGCATCTTCTCTGTCCTCTGTATACTTTGTTCACTAATCCTCTCCTCCTGTCAGGCGCAAACGGAACTCCTCTACAAGGTAGTACCTGCACGGACAGCAAGCAGCACACCGGCTCCAATGTTAGTATTATTACACGGCTGGGGCAGCGATGAAACAGACCTTATCGGACTTTCAAACTCATTGCCTGATAATTTCATTGTAGTAAGCGTTCGTGCACCTTATAAGCGGGAGAATGGAGGATATGCCTGGTATGAATTACAGTTCGGCAATGGTGTTTTCAAAGAAACTATTGGGCAAGCCACAGAGAGCGCCCGAAAATTAAACTCACTACTTCCGAAACTGGTCAAAGAACTACATGCAGACCCCACGCGGGTATTTCTAGGTGGATTTAGTCAGGGAGCGATTATGTCGTTGCGGGTTGGACTTCAAACGCCTT
>JBIIRF010000290.1:0-3649 GCA_044341715.1 Bacteroidia bacterium
AAAACAAGTACCCGAAATTTCATTCGACAAATATACATTATTTTGTTAGGCTCACCTAACTTTTATAGTTTTAAAAATACCCCTATCTTTGTAAGATGCTGACCAACACCGAAGAAAACTATCTCAAAGCCATTTTTCAGCTGGCCCATGAAGCCGAACAGGAAGAAACGGGCACCAACCGCCTCGCTGCTGCATTGGGCATCAAACCGGCAACTGTCAATGATATGCTGAAGAAACTCAAGCTGAAGAAGCTGGTGTTAAATGAAAAATACGGCAAGATCAGGTTGACGAAAGAAGGTCGGCGTGTGGCGGTACAGATTGTGAGAAAGCATCGGTTATGGGAGACATTTTTATACGAAAAGCTGGATTTTTCCTGGGATGAAGTCCACGAAATCGCCGAGCAGCTCGAGCATATCCAATCGGAAAAACTAATCGAGAAACTGGAAAAATTTCTGGGGCATCCCGAAACAGATCCGCATGGTGATCCGATACCGGATGCAAAAGGGATGATGAAAGAGTTACGGAAAGTTTCATTGGCGGAAATACGTCCGGGACAAGTTTGTCAGCTTGTATCAGTCCGCGACAACTCCGCAGTGTTCCTGCAATTTGTGTCGGAGCTGGGGATTAGTCTGCGCAAAAAAATAAAAGTGCTGGCCATACAGGAGTTCGACAACTCGATGAAGATTGAAGTAGACAAAAAGCAACATCACGTATCGCAGAAATTCGCTGAAAACTTATTGGTAAAATAAAAAACTGTTTGCAACAGGAAACAAATGTTCCCGCTACAAACAGTTTATATACGCTGCAGAATAAACTCCCGCGAATTTTAAGAATTACTGACCCTGCGCTTTTGAATATCCCGGCTGCTCATCCAGGTACAGCAACATCTCCACTGAACAGAGATGGAATTTAGCAGCAACCAGTCGACTCAATTCCAGCAACTGATCCTGCGAAGGGAAAAAGTCAGCCGTACGCTCCACTCTCACACGGTATTGATTCACCAGATCGGTCAGCACCGAACCTGTCGGCCAAACCTGTGTCCCGCGATTACTGATTGTAACGAGCGTATAACGGTCACCCAGTACCGAAAGTAGTATATTCGCCACCACATCTGGTTGCGCTTCACTCTCCAGAAACAAATCCACCCCTTGTAAAATACGGGCAGCCTTTTTACCGGAAACCAGCATCCGGTTCTTTGCAGGTAACACCGGCATGTCTTTCGCCTCCACCAATGCCTGCTCCTTCACCGGCGACGAAGGTTTACGTCCCAGGTTACTTACAATCACGTCTGCATACTGATTTGTAGAAAGAGCATTTCCACTGCCACCGAAATCTGCCGTATGCGCACCCTGCTCGAGTGAATAATACAATGCATTTTCAATAGCATAAGCCTGCGCCTCACAACCCAGGTGACGAAGCATCATCAATCCACTCATCAGAAGCGCAGTTGGATTTGCTTTCTGTTGTCCTGTTATATCCGGAGCCGTTCCATGCACTGCTTCGAAGATGGAAACAAAATCACCAATATTAGCAGACGGAGCAAAACCCAATCCGCCCACCAGACCGGCACATAAATCCGAGATGATATCACCTTGCAGATTCGGCAACACAATCACATCATATTCATACGGACGCATCACCAGCTTCATCGCCATATCGTCAACAATCACATCATTCGCCTGCAAATGCGGATAGTCCTTCGCCACCTCATAAAACGCCTCCAGGAAAAGTCCATCTGTCAGTTTCATGATATTGGCTTTATGCGCGCACGTCACTTTTCTTGCTCCTTTACGAGAAGCCATCTCAAAAGCATAACGATGCACCTGCATTGAACCCGGACGCGTAATAAAACGACGACAAAGCGCCACATCATCCGTCAGCATATGCTCGATACCGCCATAGGTGTCTTCGATATTCTCGCGCACGATAGTCAGGTCGATCGGAATGCCTGCTTTACTATAAATTGTTTCCACACCCGGCAAATTGCGAAACACCCGTTTGTTCGCATAGGTATTCCATGTTTTCCGTGCGGTCACGTTGATACTCTTCATCCCCTTCCCTTTCGGTGTCTCCATCGGACCCTTAAACAGAATTCCCGTCGACTCAATCGTAGCACGGGCCTCCTCTGTCATACCCGAAGAATGCCCCTTCAGGTACCAATCTTTCCCCATCTCCACCATCGAATACTCCAACGGCACACCGGCAGCTTTAAAAATTTTCAATACAGCATCCATGATTTCCGGACCAATTCCATCACCGGGAGCAACGGCGATAGTGCGGATTTTACGTTTCTCTTGCATTTTGCAAATATAAGTATTACTATTATATAACGGAGTGTTACTATCTTTGCCGAAATTGATATGAGCACCGCCCGTAAACTCTTCAAAAACCGGCCCCTCCTTATCGCCACTATGCATGGAAAAGAGAAGATAATTAGCTCTTTACTTGAACAGCAATTAGGGGTAAAAGTTTTCACCACCGAACAACTTAACACCGATCTATTCGGCACGTTCAGTGGAGAAATTGAACGACAGCAATCGCAGCCCGACACCGCACGTTTAAAGATTGAAGAAGCTGCACGGCTAACCGGAGCTGATCTTGTTTTTGCGAGCGAAGGTACTTTTCAGCCGCATCATTTATATTATATCGCGACAGGAAATTATGAAATGGTCATGTTAAAGGATTTCCAAAACAATGCAGAATGGCAGGGCTGGGAAGTAAGTTTGAAGGTAGCGGCCAACAGTTATACGTTTAGCACACCGGAGGAAGCGATTCGTCGCTCAAAGACAATGAAATTCCCCTCACATGGGATGTTGATCAGATCGACCGGTAGTAACGGTGCACGTTTTGTAGAGAAAGGAATTACTGAAAAAGAAAAAATAGCAGAAGCAGCAACGAATGCGCTGGCATTTTCGATTGATGGTACCGCAATTATTGAAAATGATTTGCGTGCGCACATGAACCCGACGCGCCAAAAAACCATACTAGCAGCCACCCATAATCTTGTTACGGCATTAAAAGCAGATTGTCCGGGCTGTGAATGGCCGGGATTCAGGGTGGAAGAACGAATTCCAGGTCTCCCATGTTCCGCGTGTGGAGCAGCCACCCGTTTAACCCTGCATGAAATTTTTACCTGTGATCGTTGCAGTCACCGCGTCAAGAAAAACCGGAGTGACGGGAAAGTCATTGCAGACCCTTACGACTGCGACCGTTGCAATCCATAACAGGTATTAAATAAAAAACCCGCCTTACGACGGGTTCAGTATCATTTTGCCTTTCGGTTATTTTTCCACCAGATATAGCCGGCTACTCCACCCATCAGATAGGGTACCGACATGAGGTACAGGATTCCGGTATTCAGTCCACGGCCTTTCTTTTCTCCGCCTTCAATATTCGATTCCGCCACACGGCGACACATGGAACACTGAGCAGATACCTCAGCAACTGAGAGCAACATTGTGCAGGTAAATAAAAGAAGGAATATCCGTTTCATAGGAATTGATTTGAAGCAAATGTACGAATAGACAATCGTCATTTGCAAATGATATTTATTGGTAATAAGGGGAAATCATCAGGTAAACGATCACTCCGGTAGTTGTCACATACAACCAGATCGGGAAGGTAAAACGCACCAGTTTCCTGTGTTTCT
>JBIIRF010000291.1:0-3628 GCA_044341715.1 Bacteroidia bacterium
TCGTAGTGAAACCGCGGCAGAAAAAATTGGAGTGATTCCCGTATAAAAAAATCACCCGCTTACTGAATTGTAAACGGGTGATCGGTTGTGACGTTATCGTTGTTTATTCGTGCGCCAACAGGTTGCTGATGGCATTGTCGTATAACGATTTGTATTCTGCTATGCTGCCATATTCTTCTTCATCAATAACGATGGCGTTTCCACCTACTTCGCCAAGATTCGTAAAGTCTACTTCGCTGGAGGCAACCATCTCTACAAACTCATCAAGCTTTGCCGGATTTACACTCACCAATACTCTGCTTTGTGCTTCTCCGAACAGGAAGGCGTCTTTTCTGAATTCTTCGTCGGTGTCGATGCGGAAGCCGAGTCCGCGTGGCATGGACGACTCTAACAATGAAATAAATAATCCGCCGTCAGATAAATCGTGCGCGCTTTCAACGAGTCCTTCGCGAATGAGTTGTTTGATGAGTTGTTGTACCGCAAACTCTTCTTCCAGATGAAAATGTGGGGCCGGACTATTTTTTACACCGCAGTACGAGTAGAGATATTCAGAGGAGTTGATATCATCCTGTGACCCGCCGATGAGGAATAATACATCGCCTTCGTTTTTGAAGTCGAGGGTCATCTGGTGTTTTTTATCAGGCACAATTCCTACCATACCAATCGTTGGTGTCGGGAATACCGGAACTTCTCCGTTTTCATTTTTACTCTGATTGTAGAAGCTCACATTTCCTCCGGTTACCGGTGTTTCAAATAATGTGCAGGCCTTCGACATTCCTTTGATCGCGTGTACAAATTGCCAGTACACTTCAGGGTTGTATGGATTTCCGAAGTTGAGGCAGTTGGTAACCGCTGATGGTTCTCCGCCTGAGCATACAATGTTACGGGCTGATTCAGCAACGGCAATCGCGCATCCCTGCTCCGGATCGCTGTATACATATCGCGAGTTGCAGTCAACACTCAGTGCAAGCGCTTTGGTTGTGCCACGTACATCTATCAGCGATGCATCACTAGGTTTATTCGTGCCCATGTTGATTGTGCCTACCATGGAGTCGTATTGGGTGTATACCCAGCGCTTAGAGGCAATATTCGGGTGGGAGGCAAGGTGTTTCATGACCGGACGTAAATCTGCCGGTACTTCAATTGTTGATGGATCAAAAGCTTTGTTGAGTGCAATGTATGCAGGCTCTTTGTATTCACGCTGATAAACCGGTGCACCTCCGCCTAAAACGAGCGATTCGGCAGGTACATCTGCAAGTTCCTCACCGTTCATGTAAAAATGCAGACGATCTCCTTCAATTACTTCACCAATTTGTGTGCAGTTCAAATCCCATTTTTCAAAGATGCGTTCTACTTCTTCTTCTCTTCCTTTCTCTACAACAACCAGCATCCGCTCTTGCGATTCACTGAGCAAAATCTCCCAGCCTTTCATGTTGGCTTGTCGCGTCGGAACTTTCTCCAGCCAGATGTTCATCCCGTGTTTTCCCTTGGCCGACATCTCACTGGTAGAACAAATAATTCCTGCCGCTCCCATATCCTGCATACCGATTACCGCTCCTGTCTGTATAATTTCAAGAGTGGCTTCGAGTAATAATTTTTCCATGAATGGATCACCCACCTGTACTGATGGAAGATCTTCGTGTGAGTCTTCGTGTAGATCACCGGATGCAAAAGTAGCACCGTGAATTCCGTCTTTTCCTGTAGAGGATCCTACAATGTATACCGGATTCCCTGCACCGTAAGAGATAGCAGAAACCGTTTCTCCCTGTTTAACAATCCCAACCGACATCGCATTTACAAGGATGTTCACGTTGAATGAATCGTCGAAGAATACCTCTCCGCCAACAGTAGGAACACCAAATGCATTGCCGTAGTCACCGATTCCCTTCACGACACCGCGCATCAGCCATTGTGTTTTGGCAAGATGTGGATTTCCGAAACGAAGTGAGTTCAGCTGCGCAATCGGACGCGCTCCCATGGTGAAAATATCGCGGTTGATTCCGCCTACTCCCGTTGCAGCTCCCTGATAAGGCTCAATCGCTGATGGATGGTTGTGAGATTCGATTTTGAAGGCGCAGGCCAGTCCGTCACCAATGGCTACAAGTCCGGCATTTTCTTCTCCGGCTTCTGCCAGCATGTGCGGACCCTTCTTCGGAAGCGTCTTTAACCAGACAATAGAGTTCTTATACGAGCAATGCTCTGACCACATAACCGAGTAAATACTCAATTCGGTGAAGTTGGGAACCCGGCCAAGAATTTCCTTGATTTTCTCGAATTCGGCGGGTAATAGTCCCAGTTTCCCTGCTGTTTCAACGGTGGTTAGTTCTTCAGTTGCGGATGACATGTGTCAGATCGGATTTGGGCTTCCGGGCGTTTTTCCCGTGGGCGATTTCTCTGCAAAAATAGTCGTTCCGTGGCTATACGGCGAACATTTTTATCTTTGAGGCCTATGTTGGAATTAGCCCTGAGTCTGGCCTGCGTTTTTTTTGCTATTTACCTGATTGGCAGATGGAAAATCTTCCGGATGGAGGGCGTTCCTGTGAGGGTTTTCCACGTGTTGTTCATAATTAAAATCCTGGCAGCCCTGTCACTTTATTATATCTATACCCGTTTTTATACCGATCGGGCCTATGCTGATATCTTCCGGTATTACGATGATTCGGCGGTGATGTATGGGGCTTTGCTGGATCATCCCTGGGATTTCTTCCGGATGCTGACCGGTTTCGATGGACGAGCCCCGGAGTTGTTGCCGTATTATGAAACCATGAAAAACTGGTACAATACCGACTTGATTTTTAATGATAGTCGTACCATGATTCGTATCAGTGCGTTCCTTCGGCTGTTTACAATGGGGACCTACTTCCCGCATGCAGTGGTGATGTGTTTTCTGGCGATGACGGGATTGACTGGAATGGTGCAGGTGATGCGTCAATATGTTCGTGGAAAAACATTGCTGTTGTTGCTGATTGTATTTATGCTTCCGTCAATTTTATTGTGGACATCCGGCCTGATCAAGGAGGCATTTCTTGCATTCGCGTTGGGTACACTGTTGTATCATTTTGCTGAATGGAAAAAGTCGGCTTCGTTTTCGTTCAAGAGAGTGTTACTGATTGTTTTCTCAGTGTTGATCTTGCTGACTGTAAAAGCTTATGTGCTGTTCCTCTTCGTGCCGGTATTGATCGTCTGGGTTTTCGCAGATCGGTTTCCTTCTTCTAAGCGAATATTCTCGCTGGCAGTGTTCGTGATTTACTTTGGCTTGCTGGCCGGACTCTCTCCCTTCATTACCGGGAAGTCGTTGCCGGTGTTGATCGCACGTAAACAGGCTGAATTTTATTTTGTGGCGGAGCGAGAGCAGGCGAAGAGTCTGGTGCAGGTAGAAAGATTGCAGCCCGAATGGAATAGTCTGGTGTCGAATATGCCCGGTGCATTTCTTCGTACACTGTTATTGCCGATGCCGCAGCATGCTCATAATATCCTGATGTGGTTGTCGGTGCTGGAAAATACGTTTATTCTCTTGTTGCTTGTGTTTATTCTTGCCGGATTTCGATTGCAACACCTGCTTGATATGCGGCCTTTTCCGATGGCGGTGTTTTTGTTTGCAGTAGGAATTTTCGTGCTGTCGGGATTG
>JBIIRF010000292.1:0-3617 GCA_044341715.1 Bacteroidia bacterium
TGCAACCAAATCAATCACTCCATTATTTAATCCGGCACAGGTTACATCAAAACCAATTGCTGTTGCGGTGAATGCACCCGGATCAGTAACAACTGCAAAATCATTCTGAATACATCCATTGGCATCAGTAATGGTAACACTATATAATCCGCTCGATAAGCCGGAAATATCTTCTGTTAGCGCACCATTTCCCCAGAGATAAGTGTAGCCCGGTGTACCTCCTGAAACAGTCAGATCAATTGAACCATTTGAGAATCCCTGACAGCCAGGTTGTCCGACTGCGAACGATGCAACGATTGCTGTTGGTTCACCTACTGTTACTTCGAATGTATCTTTGCAAAGAATATTATCAGTCACAATAACAGTGTAGGTACCGGCAGTAACTCCGCTGATATCTTCGGTGATTGCTCCGGTGCTCCATACAAAAGTATATGGACTCACCCCTCCGGTTACGGAAAGATCGATGCTTCCGTTTCCTCCTCCATTACAGGATGGTGGTGTTGAAACAGCGGATGGAACCGGCGGAACACATCCGCAATTTTGAATATAACCAAGTGTAGAAGCAGTATCTGTACAACCAAGTGCTGAAGTTACAGTGACAAGATAATCTCCTGAATCAGCAACAACAGTTGGATTAATAACTGGATTTTGTAACAAAGAAGAGAATCCATTCGGACCAGTCCATGAATATCCTGTTCCTCCACCTGCATTAAACGTTATTGATAAACCTGCACAAACAGGTCCTGAGTTCGATGCAGTAGCTACAACTTTATCAATGACAAGATTAACTCCATTATCAGTTCCGGTAGAAAGAGGATCGCTGCAAATCACACGAATGCGATAACCGGTACCAGAAGTTGTCCCAGCAGGAATTGTTGCAGAAATTGTTCCGGTAGAAGCGACAGATGCCAAAGATCCAATATTAACGGGGGAAGCAAAACTTCCGGAAGCATCACTCAACTGTGCTGTGTAAACATTTCCGGCATTGGGAGTTCCTCCTAAAGTGAAAGGAACACTTACACTGGTACCGATATCATTGGTGATACAAAACGGAGATCCGGAAATTGTTCCGGTAGTTAAAGACAAACCAGGAGTTGCATTGAATTGAATATTGTCTAAGCGATTGTTTCCTGTTGCAGCAGTGGCGCCCGTGCCGGATAAACGAATGAAAGCATTTGCAACGCCATTCAACCCTGTGATTGCTGGTAGTGAAATCGTACCAAAAGCTGTTTGAACTGTAGTGATCGTTTGAACCGGGAACCAATTCACACCATCTGTGCTATACTCCCATATCTGAGTAGAAAATCCTGTGCCGGATCGCTGTGTTGCATAACTAATAGTTAAATTGATCATGCCGGTCATATTCACATTGAACACAGCGAACTTCCCGTTGGCAGCATTTAAGGCACCACCAACTAAGGCTAATGAAGACGCACCCGAAGTAACTGTGGAGAAGCCGGGAGCTGCATTCACAGCTGTTCCACCGAATGCATTTAGCTCAGTATTTGTGCTCCCGGTTGCAGGAACAAACCAATTGCTGGATGAATTTGTTCCATCGAAATAAATCGTTCCGCTTCCGAAATTTGCCTGATACACTTTGGGGGTTGCCGGTGATGCTGCAGTAGCTGTACCACCCGTTGTTGTTGTTTGAAAATCCCAGCCGGCAATTAAAGTTTGCTGCGCGCGGGAATTCAATAAACTGCTCAACAGAATTAATACTGTCAGCATGTACTGTCTGACATTTTTTCGCATAGTACATTCACTTTTGGTTGGTGAAACCTGACTACTCGTGGAGTAAGTTTGATTCATATTGTTGGTTGCTTTTTTCTACTTTATTGAATTCCGGTGTCACCCTGAAATTGAAGATGGATCAGGTCCGAATTATTAGGTA
This sequence comes from Bacteroidia bacterium, assembly GCA_044341715.1. GTDB lineage: Bacteria > Bacteroidota > Bacteroidia > AKYH767-A > OLB10 > JAJTFW01. Next base: position 1,892 of record JBIIRF010000292.1, read on the forward strand.
TAGTTATCTCCCTCAGAAAGGGACTGCAAGTTAAGTTTTAGCGCAATTCCATGCAAAGGATTTACCTCATAGAATCATGATTGTTAATTATTTAATAATAGGCCCAATTCTCGATAAAAAAAGTAGAACTATGCCTTTTATCACTGTTTGTCAGTACTTTAACAACATTTTTATCGTCCTTTCACCAAGGATTTTCACTTTGCATAGATGGAACCATTCTGACTTTGAGTCGTATCAACCTACGGAAAAAGTGTCAGGAATCGACCAATCGAACAATAAAAACGACAAAAAGTGAAAAACTTGGTCGTTTAAAGGGGTGATCACAAAGAAATTATTATAATTTCGAACCCTAAGCCGACCTGACTTCTTAACCATAACCCTCTATGACTAACCCTGAACAGGAAAAAGACCAGGATTCCAAAAAGGTCATCGTAATAATCGTTATCACTATCTTGCTGGGTGTCAATGCCTTGCTTTTATGGCAGTTCTTTGATAAAAAGACACACCTTGAGCAGGTGAGCCGGGAATTGGACGTTACTATGGCTGAGAAAGAGTCGCTTTCTGCAGAACTCCAGCGTGTAAAGACGGAGTACGAGAAACTCAATCAGGAAAATGCCAGTTTGCAGAATCAGTTGTCAGCAAAGGATGAAGAGATCCGCCTTAAAATTGCGCAGATTCAAAAACTGATTAATTCCGGTGATGCAACTCAGTTAAAGAAGGCAAAAGAAGAACTTACTGCATTAAAAGCATTGAATCAGGTTTACATCGTTCAAATCGATTCATTGAAAATTGCCAATAAGCAACTGGTTGATGAAAACGTTTCTTTGAACCAGAATCTCTCTACTGCAAATGTGAAAGTAACTTCCTTGACTCAGGAGAATTCACTTCTTGCAAATAAAGTTGCTATTGCGAGTGTTTTGAAGACTGCTAATCTGCGTGCACTCGGTGTTCGCTATAAAGGAAGCGGAAAAGAAACTGAAACTTCTAAAGCTAAAAGCACTGATCGTATTAAAACCTGTTTTACCATCTCTGAAAATCTTGTGGTAGAAAAAGGACCAAAAGATATTTTCGTTCGCGTATTGAGTCCGGATGGTGCGGTGATGTCAACTTCAAGCGAGACATTTATTTTCAACGGACAAGCTACACTTTACACTACTAAAGAATCGATCATGTACGAAAATCGTGATACTGACTTATGTGTTTACTGGGAAAAAGGGAATACCTATAATGCCGGCAAATACACTATTGAACTTTATTGCGAAGGAAATCAGATCGGTGTTGCTACACTGGTACTGAAGTAATTTCTACAACGAAAAAGATTAAAAAGGAGGCGGATTTTCTGTCTCCTTTTTTTATTGTTTACAGAGCTTATAAAATCTTCCGTTTATTTCGAGAAGATAGATTCCAGGCGGTTGATTTCCCAGGCAAACTTCAAATGATTGCAACGAATTCCAATTCAACACTACAGGTATTTCTTGCCCTTCCAACGAATAAAGATGTGCGGACTTAACCAAATCCGAAGCAGGCAACTTTATTGCACAACATTCTGAGAATGGATTCGGCGAAATCTCAGCAACTTCAAATAACTCATTGATTCCACTCGCACTTCCCTGTATTGTATTTAAGACACTATTCGTACTGATCATAAGTGAATCGAAAAACAAATCTGCTGAATTGGTCAGCATGCTACCTGCAACAACCGTACTCACCGGTTTAACTGAAAACT
>JBIIRF010000038.1:0-11817 GCA_044341715.1 Bacteroidia bacterium
TAAACCTCTTGTGCCTGTTGCGGGAAAGCCGATTGTGCAGCACCTGGTGGAGGATATCATCCGGATGTGTAATCAGAAGGTGGAGGAGATCGCGTATGTGGTGGGTCATTTTGGTGAGGAGGCGGAAAAGAATCTGGTGAAGATTGCAGAGAGTCTGGGTGCGAAGGGTACCATTCACTATCAGGATACTCCCTTGGGCACTGCGCATGCGATCCTTTGTGCGGAGAGTGCGCTGAAGGGTCCGGTGGTGGTGGCGTTTGCAGATACCTTGTTCAGTGCCGATTTCCGGATGGATGCCGATTGCGATGGGGTGATCTGGGTGAAGCAGATTGAGGATCCACGTCAGTTTGGGGTGGTGAAGACGGGTGCTGATGGGGTGATTACCGATTTTGTGGAGAAGCCGCAGGAGTTCGTGAGTGATCTGGCGATTATCGGGATCTACTACCTGCAGGATGGGGAGAATCTGCGCAGCGAGTTGCAGTACCTGATCGATAATAATATCAAGGATAAAGGCGAGTACCAGCTGACCAATGCGCTGGAGAATATGAAGGCGAAGGGTAAACGTCTGAAGGCGGGTAAGGTAGATGAGTGGCTGGATTGTGGAAATAAAGACGCTACCGTGTATACCAACGGGCGTGTGCTGGAGATGAAGTATCCGAATAATCATATCGCTGCTACGGCGAAGGTGACCAATAGTGTGATTATCCCTCCCTGCTATATCGGCGATGGCGCTGTGGTTGATGCCTCGGTGGTGGGTCCGCACGTGAGTGTGGGTGCGCATACGAAATTGCATCATAGCGTAGTTAAAAACAGTATTCTTCGCGATCACAGCGTCTTAAAAGAAGCGATGATCGACAATTCACTGGTGGGCAGTTACGTTCATTACAAAGGCGGTTTCCGCGACCTGAGTATGGGCGATTACACCACCGAATCATAACTATGAAGCATATCCGAAATTTAGCATTGCCCCTTTTTGCGGCATTGTTTATCGTCTCTTCCTGCGGGACACCCAAACCTACAGCCTCTGGTCCGAAAGCCGGAAAGTCAGGGTCGGGTCTCTCTGAGCAGGAGCAGATCAATGCCACCTACGCGTTTTTTGATGCGCAGAAGGAGAAAGTGTCGGGGAACGATCAGCGGGCGTTGGAACTTTTTGCGCAATGTCTGCGGATCGATACCAAGAACCATGCGGCGATGTATGAGATGGCGTCGATCTATAACGCGAAGGGAAAGGCGAACGATGCCTTGTTCTTTGCGAAGAGTGCGTCAGATCTGGATCCAAAGAATGAATGGTATCAGCTCTTGCTGGCGAATACCTACGAGAAGAGCGGGAAGTTTACCGAGGCGATTTCGATTTATCAGCAGCTCTATAAAAAATATCCCGATCGGGTGGAGTATCTTTTCAGTGAGTCGGATGCGTTGCTGATGCAGGGGAAATTGCAGGAGGCGATCAAGGTGTACGATGTGATTGAGAAGGAAATTGGCATGACGCGGGAGATGACGCAGCAGAAACAACGCCTCTACCTGAAGATGGGCAAGGTGAATGAAGCAGCGGCCGAACTCGAGAAGCTGATCAAGTCGGATCCGGATAATATGGATAACTATTCGCTGCTGGTGGAACTCTGGCAGGTGAATGGGAAGTCGGATAAGGCAATGGAGACAATTCAGCGCATGAAGGCGATTGATCCGGAGAATCCTTCGATCGCGTTGGCGTTGGCAGAGCAATATCGGAGTGAAGGAAAACGGGCGGAGTCGTTTGAGGAGCTGAAGAAGGCGTTCTCTTCTCCGCAGCTGGCGAGTGAGGTAAAGATCCGTATTCTGACAAGTTATCTGCCATTGGTAGAGACGAGTGCGGAGATGATGGATCAGGCGCTGGAGCTGAGTAAACGGATGAGTCAGGCGCATATCGGAGAAGCTAGTCCGCAGTCGGTGTATGCCGATTTCCTGAATCTGAATAAACAATACAGCGAAGCACGCACTTACTACCGCAACGGACTCGCTATCGATAAAAAGAATCTCCAGGCATGGCAGCAACTGCTGATTGTAGAATCGGAACTGCGCGATTATTCGTCGATGGAGAGTGAGGCAGAAGAAGCACTCGGACTCTTTCCCGATCAGAGTGTGATTTATCTCTTCAACGGCATCGCAAAAATTCAGAATAAAAAATACGAAGATGCAGCGCGCACTTTACTCAGCGGAAGTAAGCTCGTAGTCGACAACGACCAGCAGCTGATGGAGTTTTATTCCAACCTCGGCGATGTATATGATAAGCTCAAGAAATTCGAAGACTCCGATAAATATTATCAGAAAGCGCTCAACATCGATGGCAGTAATGTGTATGTATTAAACAACTGGGCCTACTATCTCTCCCTGCGCAACGAACAGCTCGAGAAAGCCGCAGAGATGTCGAAGAAAAGCAATGAACTGAGTCCTAACAACTCCAACTTCCTCGACACCTACGCCTGGATCCTCTACAAACAAGGAAAGTATGCCGACGCACTCACCTGGCTCGACAAAGCACGGCTTGCCGGCGGAGAAGACAACGGAACAGTACTGGAACATTACGGAGATGTCCTCTTCAAATCCGGACGCATCAACGAAGCTGTCGACTACTGGCAGCGGGCGAAAAAAACCGGCGACCACTCCGAGTTCCTCGATAAAAAACTGAATGAGAAGAAGCTGTATGAGTAGAAATGTTGTTTTGCGGATAGTCCTCGCCGTTAGTATCATCAGCGGGGCCATCTCCTGTAAAACCCGACAGAAAGCCACCGATGGTACGCCGCCTGTAACGGAAGTAAAACCCATGCAGGACCGCTCCGTACAGGATCTCCTCGAACGGCTCGACTCGGCATCTTTCAAAGCCAACTGGATGAACGCCAAAGCCAGCGTCACCACCATACAGGAAGGCAGCGAAACAAGCTTCAACATTACACTCCGCGCCAAAAAGGACAGCATGATCTGGGTATCCATCTCCCCGCTCCTCGGCATTGAAGTAGCCCGCGTACTCATCACACCCGACAGTGTCCTCTTCCTCGACCGGCTCCACAATAAATACGAAGCCAACACTTTTGAAACCATCAACAAACTCTTACAGCTCAAGGTAAATTTTGAGATTGTACAATCGCTTCTCGTCGGAAATTTCTTCGCCTACAAGAAAAATGAAAACCGTTTCAACAGCGTTTATCTCGAAGACAAATACTACATCCTCAGCTCCCTCACCAAACACAAACTAAAGCGTTCCCTCGAGGAGAAAGATCCCAACAAACCCGTCATACAAGACGTGTATGTCAACAATTATCTCTACCGGATTTTACGCATGTCGGTGGAGGATCAGAAAATCTCCAAGACCCTTGTCACCGAATACGAAGACTTCCGACCCACCAACGCCGGCATGTTTCCTTTTAAATCTATCACCAAAATTACCGCAGAGAAAGACTTCGAAATACGCATTGAATTCGGTCGCGTCACCGTAAACGAGCCACAGGAATTCCCTTTCAATATTCCCAACAATTATGACCGTGTCCGCTAAACGAATCACCCTCCTCTTACTTGCACTGCTTTTCTGGGCGGGACAGATCTCGTTTGCCCAAAACAAAAAAGATCTCGAGCAGAAGAAAGCCAAGATTCAGAAAGAATTTGACTTCACCAACAAGCAGCTCAAGATTGTAGAGAAGAACAAAAACGCCACCAGCGAACAACTCAACGCACTCCGCAAAAAGATACAGCTGCGCGAAGCCCTCATCGGCACCATCAACACCGAGATACGCTCCCTTGGCGGAGAGATTGAACATACCAACCGCGAAATCGGCCAGCTCGAAACCAATCTCCAGAAGCTCAAACGCGAATACGCCCTCATGATTCGCTACGCCTATAAAAACCGCAACATCTACCAACAGATGATGTTTGTATTTGCCGCCACCGATTTCAACCAGGCCTACAAGCGCATGAAATATCTCCAGCAATACGGAGAATATCGCCGCCGACAAGCCGACCAGATTGCAGGAACACAGCAAGTACTCACCGGAAAGAAAACCGAACTCGAGCAACGCAAAAACGAAAAGACCTCTCTACGCAACACCGAACAAACACAAAAATCCACACTCGAGAAAGAGCGTAAAGAGCAGGACAAACTCCTCAAGAACCTCACCGACCGCGAAAAGCGACTCCGCAAAGACCTCGCCGACAAACAAGCCGCCAAGAAGAAACTCGACAACGCCATCGAGAACATCATCCGCAAAGAGATAGAAGCTGCCAAGAAGAAAGCCACCGCTGCCGGAAAGAAAAACGTTACTAACGCCAACGTCTTTACCCTAACGCCCGAAGCCGCCAAACTTAGCAACAGTTTCAGTGGCAACCGCGGACTTTTACCTTGGCCGGTAGAGCAGGGAACCATCACTGAAACCTTCGGCGAACATCCCCACAAAGAACTCAAAGGTATCATCGTAAAGAACAACGGTATCGATATACAATCCGGCAAAGGAGCAGCAGCACGAGCAGTATTTGAAGGGACAGTTAGTGGCGTTGTATCCATTCCCGGCGCAGGCAAAGCAGTCATCATCCGCCACGGCGACTACCTCACTGTATACTCCAACCTCGAAACTGTTTCAGTAAGCACCAACGACAAAGTCACCACCAAACAACGCATAGGCACCATTGGCGCCGCCGACGAAGGTAACCGTGGTGAAATCCACCTCGAGATCTGGAAAAACTCCGCCAAGCTCGACCCCAAACTCTGGCTCGCCAAACGGTAGGATTACCAACAATAAAGCGTTGCGTTCGCCGCGAAACCGCCGCGCTCATTGCGTTTAAATCGATTCAGTTAAATATGAAAACGGTGTTTTATTCCTAAACCAATCGCTGATTAATCGCCTTCGCCACTGCCTCCGTCATAGAAGCCACGTGTAATTTCTCGTAAATATTTTTCATGTGCGACCTCACTGTCTCGTAGGAAATATGACAGGAGTCTGCAATCATTTTATAACTCATCCCCTTCACCAGACAGCTCAGCACATCCTTTTCCCGCGCTGAGAGACCATAATTCGGCACTTCCTCCTGCTTCTGCACAGGAGCCGGCGCCTGCAAAAATCCCAGCACCTTCCGCGCCACACTCGGACTCATCGGCGAGCCACCCTGATACACCTCCACAATCGACTCCAGGATCCTTTCCGGACTCGTATTCTTCAAAATATAACCCGAGGCACCCGCACAGATCGCATTAAAGACCTTATCATCGTCTTCGAAAGAAGTCTGCATCAACACATTCAGGGTAGGCCGTAGCACCTTAATTTGCTTCACCAGCTCAATCCCGTTCACATGCGGCATCTGGATATCCATCATCACCACATCCGGCTGACTTTCATTTATTTTAGTCTCCAGATTGGTACCATCGGCATAGGAGCCGGCCAGTTCAAACCCCGGCGCATTTTGAATCAACGACGACATCGAATCCCGGAACAGGTCGCTATCATCGAATACAGTTACACGAATAGACATGATACGAAGGTAAGGAAAATAACCGAATTAGGGGATTGATTTTACGATTTGGTAATGAAGAGATTTTTAAGTTTTGAGGTTTCTAAGTTTACAAAGTTTCTAGGTTTCTGAGTTTAAGGGTTTCTAGGTTTTTAAGTTTGCGGGTCCCAGACTCACGGAAGCGAAGTCTCGTGGCTTGTCGGGAGCGCGGTCATTGGTTCAATAAACAGAAATGGAATAATAGAAAGGCGGTATGACCAGAAAGATCCTTGTAAAAGGGTTATAGTTCTAGTTCCATGAGTTATCGATGTTTTGTGACAGAGAATTTCTCTTTGAGAATCTGCCCGGAATCAGAAAGATTACGCTTTACTTCAACGATAATAGCAGATGGTTATTGAGGGGGGTGTTGGCTTCCCTAAACTTTATCCATTTAAAATTAGTATCAAACTAAAGTAACGCTGATATTGAATGGACCGACAAAGAGGGAAGCTGACAAATTCACCAATAATAAATCTATTTCGATTAAAGGTAAGTTTGGTTAATAATATTATTTGGATCAATGAAACCAATGAATAGAATCTCTATAAGTCTCATCGAATAATCATGACCGACCCCGTTTTTTCCGGCTTCTTGCCATCATATCTCATGCCTTCCCAAATACGACCATTCTGAAATACTGCATGAGCTTTCCAAACATATGCACCCTGAGGAAGAGGACGAGAGTTGAAATTGCCATCCCATTTTTCACCAGGCTGTCCATTTGAAATTGCTGTAGAAGACCAGACTTTTTCGCCGTAAGGTGAATAAACATCTATTTGGAATTCTGCTAAACCTACTCCTTTCGGTGAAAAATATTTAGTTTCATCCGTTCCTGCATCTGGTGAAAATGCATTAGGTATGAATAATGAACCAAGGAAATTTATATTTATCGGATAAACAGCGGTATCCGGGCAATTCTCTTGATTGTATGCATATAGAATTACATAGTATATTCCATTATTATAAAATCGATGTATCGGGTCTTTTTCAGTGCTAATCCCACTTCCATCTCCAAAGTCCCATTCGTATCTGATGGCATCAATAGATAGATTTAAAAATTGGTAAATTCCACTTGGATCAATTATAGTATCAATTTGGGAAAATGTGAAATCAGCAAATGGAATTGGTTTTGCCAATACAGCATTTGTAACAGTTATAGTATCAAAACAAATTGAATCTTCGTGAACAATCAAAGCGACAGAATAGTTGCCCGGTTGATTATAAGTTGTACTTGCTGAAATACCATTAAATGTATTACCATTCCCTAAATCCCAATAAGCACTACTTGCGTTTGCTGAGGTTGAATTAAATGTAATAAACAAAGGTACGCAGCCTTCTGTTAATAAAGGATCGAAAGAAGCAGTTGGTTTTCCATAAACCTTAACTGGACGAATAAGTGTGTCTGAGCAGCTATACAGATTTAATGCGACCAATGAAACATTAATTATTAAAGGAGCTGGAATCGTTAAAACAGGATCTTGAATTAGGGATTGTCCAAGTTGACCGAAAAACCACTCATAGCTGCTGGCACCAATACTGGTATTGGTAAATGATATTGTTGTCGGAGTTGCACAAACCGGAGATTGGGTATTCTGAAAATCTGCCTCAGGAACAGGAAAAACATTTATGAAATTAAATACTGTATCATCTTGGCATAAATTTGAATCAACTACAGTTAGAGTGATGGAATATTGTCCTTGATTTAAATAGGAGTAAGAAATAGGATTTCCTACAAGTGTGTCATTATTCCCCATATCCCAGAAATAATATGTGCCTCCTGTTGTATTGCTAACTAAATTGATATTAAATGGAACACAGCCATTGGATGAACTAATTGACATGGCTGCTTCCGGGTGATCAACTATTTGTATTGTTTTATAAAGAGTATCCGGACATCCAGTTCCTGATGCATATCCGATTAGCATTATTGTATAATTTCCAGGTCCCTGGAACAAATGCGTAGGAGAGAAGTTCGATGTATCAATATCACTGCCATCTCCAAAATCCCACATATAACCTGTAATTCCAGGCGATAAGTTGTTAATCTGAACCGGTTCATTATCACAAGACTTCGCAGTAAATGTAAAATCAAGAAGAGGTTGAGGTAAAACTTCAATTGTTTGAGAAATGGAGTCAAAACCACATAGATTATCTACATATTGCCATACAGTAAATATACCTGCAGTGTCAAAAGTGTGCGTAACTGTATTCCCCAAAGCGGTATTGCCATCTCCAAAATTCCAATTAATAACAGAATTTGCAGCGACAACACTTGTAAATGTACATGTTAGTGGTTTACACCCCCATACGAAATCTGTATTAAAAAAGGCAGTAACTTGATTAGGACGTATTGTTACTGATTTAGAAATACTATCAACACCACAACGATTGGATGAAACAAGCGTGATTACATACGTTGAATCTGTTGTATCTGCAACTAGTACTTGCGGAGAAAGCAGAGAATCAGTTGATACAAGTATTCCATTAATATACCATTCAAAATACTGCGGTTGACCTGTCGTAATATTGTTGAAGTAAACCAATGCAGGGGAGCAAGAGTCATTATATGTTAAGCCGAATTCTGGAACAGGTATGGGATAAACGGTAATGCTATCAGAATATACAGCCACTCCGCATCCATTAGAGCTAGAAAGTTGAATCGTGTAAATTGTCGAATCACCTTGGCCCTGACTGAAGATTGTAGTGCCTGGATTAAATACCGTATCTGTTATACCATTGCCATAGTCCCAGAAGTATGTGTTAGCACCATAAAATGTACTAAGGTTCGCAATAGTTATTGCTAACGGAGAACATCCTCGATTCGTATCTAAGGAATACAATGCATCGGGTGGTGCTACGATTTCAATTGGAGATTGACTTGTATCCTTGCACCCAAATTGATTTTGATAGATCAATGTCACTAAATAATTGCCCGATGAGGAATAGGTGTGACTAAAAGTGTTCAAGTAGTATAAATTACTACCATCACCTACATCCCATATGGAAGTGGTTGAGGGTGCATTGTTTGAAAACAAAAGAGGGATATTAATACAAGCTGTATCTGGGAATGAAGTTGATCCTTGTGTCGGTTGAAAAATAGTTACTAATAAAGTGTCCCGAATTATGCAGTTGAATCCGCTCCCCGAATCAGAATAAATGTAAACTACAGTATCAATGGAGACAGAAGGAATGGAAGGATCATAGGTTCCATTTACTGGGTTCGTGATTCCATAGCCAGACCACAAGCCTCCAACTGGAATACCGGTGAAAGATGTTAAACTGCTATTGCTGCAGAAAAAAGTATCAACTCCAGCATTAATACCTGCACCAACAACTGTAATAAGCAAGGAGTCACTAACTGCGCAGGTTGCGGTTCCGAATGAATATGTTAGAATATTCTGGGAGCTTAAGGTACTATCGGTGTTGAAAGAAGATCCTATTAAATTCCCCTGTATTGACCAATTGCCACCTGGCGGGTTTGCTTGTAATACTAATGATCCACTACCCTTGCACACTGTGGTATCATTTGGTAGTATGATAGTTTGCGGAAGAGAAAAATTAAATGTGTCTCTTAATACAATAGAATCACATGCATTCCAAACTGCAACTTCAACAAAATATGTCCCAAGATTCTGAATTGGTACAATCGTTGGGTTACTGCCTGCAAAAGTGTATAAAGAGGAACCATTGTGGTATACATTCCAACTATAACCGGAATCACTTGTACTGGGAGTGAGGCTGAAATATGATATCAAATTAAGTGCTATAGTATCACAAATGTCCTCTAGCGGTTGAGTTTGAGTAATTGAGGGACCCTTTCCTATTTCAACACTAAACGTTGAAGATACCGGCGGGCATCCCGGTGTGCTTGCAGTAACATCAACAGTATAATAACCTGGTGAGGGGAAGAAAATACTTGGCGATGGACTATTGGAATTTGTACCATTGGTAAAAACCGCACTATTCGCATTCCAGGTGTAACTACCATTCGCAGAAAGAACATTGTTGTAATTTACAGTTAGTGTATCACAACCATATGATGCTGAAGAGATAATATTTATAGCGGGCGGAGCACTTACCGTAAATAATGATGAAACAGTATCGGTCCCACAGGGTCCATTTACAATTAGATTTATCTGATAATTTCCAGGGGTTGAATAGCTTATTACACCTGGATTTTGCTGTGTAGATGAAGTCGGATTTCCCCCCGGGAAATCCCATTGATAAGTTGATACACCACCTGTAATTGAAAAATATTGACCAATATTTAGGTTTACAGAATTGCAAAACGAAGGGATAGGTGAAACACTAATTTGCGGACCCTGCAATATAGTTAATGTGGTATCCCAATTACATACACTTTGAGGAGCGGTGCAACAACCTGTTGTACCCGCCTGGATCGTAATTGAACCCGGGTTGTTTATGTTAATTGATGTTTGCGCTGCACCGGGATTAACAATAGCTCCAGTACCTGAAGGAGAAATACTCCAGTTATAAGTCAGTGCATTCGCTGCATTCATGTTTGCAGCTATAGCCAAAGGTGTACAGTTATTATTGATTGTAAGAGCAGGCTGTATTATGGTTGGAGCTAACACTCTGACAGTGTCTACCAGTGTGTCGTTCCCACAATTGCTGTTTACGATTAGGGTCACAGGATAATTTCCAGGAGTCGAATATGATACATTACCAGGATTGGCCACATTACTTGTTGATGGAGTTCCGCCTGAGAATATCCAATTATATTGGGTTATATTTCCAGATGATGAAATATAACTTGAAGGGACTATAACAGCAGATCCGCAATAGGTCGGAATTGGAGTTGAATTAATAGAAGGCCCCTGAAGAATTGTAAAACTAGTATCCCACTGGCAATCGCTGATTGGTGAACTACAACAACCAGTAACCGCAAGATTAATCGTGTAATTGCCAGAACTGTTAATTGTATTAGCCCCCTAAATGACTGGAGGAATTCGCCAAGTCGAATTAGAACCATAAATTTAGGGAATTATGACAAGAGTCAAAAGAACATTCAGTCCTGAGGAGCGTCTGAGTCTCATTCAGGAAGCCTCCCGAGAGGGTTTTGCCCAGACATGCAGGAAGTATAACCTGGCCCCTTCCTTGTTAAACAGGTGGAAGAAAAAGTACCTCGAGCAGGGTCTGGGGGGCTTAAAGCCTGCCCGTGTGGTAGTAGATCCTAAAGTCAGGGAGTTGGAACAAGAGAACGAACGGCTGAAAAAGATTATCGCGCGTCAAGCCTTAGAGATTGAGGTAAAGGAAGAGCTTTTAAAAAAAACTCCTATCCAAATCAAACGAAAGTAGCCATTATGCAGGCGTACATGGGTAAAGCGAGCACAACAGATCTGATGGTATGGCTGAGTATTCCCTCCAGCTCCTATTACTATAAGCCCAGGGAGGGTAAGGCGGGACGAAAGCCGAGTACACATACGCTTTATAAGGGTAAGTTAGTGGAGAATCAAGAAGTAGTAGCGGAGATCAAAAGCATTATTCTGGGGCCATATAATGCATATGGCTACCAGAATGTGACGGCAGAGCTTCGAGATTTAGGATATTGGATAGACGACAAAAAAGTGTACCGGATAATGGATGAAGAAAAGTTGCTTTTAGGGAAAGTTATTCGAACAAAGGGCAAGAGAGATTGGGTTCAATACCGTAAAGTAGAAGCTACCCGCTCCATGGAGTATTTATGCCTTGATATCAAGTATGTTTGGGTACACGGAGAAAGCAGATGGTATTATCAGCTTTCGATTATGGACATATACAGCCGAAAGATTATTCATTGGATATTCCAATCCAGTATTCGCAAGAAGGATGTGGTAAACATGTTCCGGTATCTGCATCTGAAGTATGATTTAAAAGGAGTAATTATTCGTAATGACAATGGTTCGCAGTTCCTGGCTAATGAAGTCAGGCGCACATTACAAGAAATGGAAGCGCGTCAAGAGTTCACTCATGTTGCTACGCCCGAAGAAAATGCCTATATCGAATCCTTTCACAGCATCCAGCAGCGAGAGTTATACAGCAGGTATCAGTTTCTAAGTTACTACGAAGCAAAAAGGCATATTGAAGAATACATGCTCTGGTACAATAATAAACGCAAACACAAAAACCTGGGGCGTATTACCCCACAGCAAAAATGGGAACAAGGAATGGCTTTGTCAACTGTTATGCAGAGCGCCTTTGCAGCGGATGATGGCTTGTCAAGGCCGGTTGATACCGCTGTAACAGAACACATGAGTCAACCGCCCGGCCTGAGCCTTGACAAGCCCGCAGCCGATGCCTACCTTCGCA
>JBIIRF010000293.1:0-3612 GCA_044341715.1 Bacteroidia bacterium
CTTCCGGGATTTTTCATCCGGGGAAAATGAATGTGATCGGTAACGGTGTTGTTATTGATCCTGTAGTTTTCAAGAAGGAGATTGATGCCCTGATAGCTCGTGGTGTAGACGTGAAAAAGAATCTGTTCATCTCCCGTAAGGCGCATTTGATTCTGCCGACTCACCGTTTGCTGGATGCTTCTTCAGAGGCGGCGAAAGGAAGTGCAAAGATTGGATCAACGTTGAAAGGTATTGGTCCGGCTTACATGGATAAAACAGGCCGTAACGGACTTCGTATCGGTGATATTGAACATGCCCGTTTTGGAGATTTATACCAGGCGCTGGTGAGTAAACACAAAGAGTTGCTTGCACATTATGCGTTTGAGTACAACCTCGCCGATATGGAGCCGGCATTTTTCGAGGGAATTGAATTGATTAAATCACTTCCGTTGATTGATAGTGAATTTGTGTTGAATAATTACATCGATGAAGGTAAGGCGATTTTAGCGGAAGGTGCACAAGGTTCATTGCTGGATATCGACTTCGGATCTTATCCATTCGTTACTTCTTCGCATACCATTACTGCCGGTACGTGTATCGGTCTGGGAATAGCCCCATCAAAAATCGGTGAGGTGTATGGTATTTTTAAAGCATATTGTACTCGTGTTGGCAGTGGTCCATTCCCTACAGAACTCCACGATGCTACCGGTGAAGAATTGCGTCAGAAAGGGCATGAATTCGGTGCTACAACCGGTCGTCCGCGTCGTTGCGGATGGTTGGACCTTCCTGCATTGAAGTATGCCATTATGCTCAATGGAGTAACTCAGCTGATCATGATGAAATCAGATGTGTTGAGTGGTTTTGATAAATTGAAAGTGTGTACACATTACAAGTACCGCGGACAAATTATCGATCACGTTCCGTATGATGTCGTGAACGAAGTAATTGAGCCGGTGTATACCGAAATCGATGGCTGGAAGGAAGATCTGATGAATGTTACCGATGTTGAACAATTACCGGCTGCTTTACATCGTTACATCGACTACATCGAACAGGCAACAGGTTTGCCGATTACGATTGTTTCTGTTGGTCCGGACCGCAAGCAGACATTGCTTCGGAAAGTGGCGGTGTGATGACCACTTCGGTTTAGTGAACGAAAATTTGAAAAAATCTACCTGCATACTGTGGACAATGAACGGATGCGCGCATACTGTATGCCGTATGTTTCTGTTGATTTTATGGCTGGTCATTCCGGCATCGGCAGTTGTTGCGCAGGAAACACGTCAGATTGAAATTGTCCGTGCGGGAAGTCTCGAAGGTGTGAAAGTAAATGGGATTGAAGTGCGACGTCTTGTTGATGATGTTGTATTCAAGCAGGGCGATACGTACATGTATTGCGATAGTGCCTTGTTCTACGAATCTACCAATAGTATAGATGCCTACGGTGTTATTCGTATTGAAGGACCGCGTGCACAATTGTACGGAGATGTTTTGCACTACGACGGAAATGCAGAGCTTGCCGATATCTCCGGGAAAACTGTTCGAATGACCGATGGAAAAATGCAGCTGACAACTACAGCATTGCAATACGACCTGAAACAAGATATCGGTGTTTACAATAATGGTGGTAAGGTGATTGATAAAGACAATGTACTTACCAGTAAACGTGGATACTATTTTTCCAATGAGAAGATGGTGTTCTTTAAGGATGATGTGGTGCTGACCAATCCGAAATATGTGATGAAATCGGATACCCTCAAGTATCATACACCCACTGAAACCGCTTACTTCTATGGACCCTGTAATATTCAGAGTACTGGAAAAGACAGCGCACATATCTATTGCGAATATGGCTGGTACAATACGGCCACGGAGAAAGCCTGGTTTAGCAAAAACGCCTATATCGAGTCAAAAGAGAATAAACTGCAGGGAGATAGTCTGCTCTATGATAAACTCAAAGGAATAGGCCGTGCATGGAACAATGTTTCCGTAACAGATACTGTTCAGAAGATGATCATCAGCGGCACTTATGCACTTCTCGATGAAAAGAAAGGGACCTCTTTTGTGACAGGCAACAGCATGCTCACGAAGATTTTTGAAACGGATAGTCTCTTCCTGCATGCGGATACTTTATACGCCACACAGGATACTGCAAAAAAACAGAAAACGTATTTTGCCTACCACCATGTCCGCATTTTCAAAACCGATTTGCAGGGACAATGTGATTCGCTTGTATACAACACTGCCGATTCCACCATATGGTTTTACACAGCACCTGTGTTGTGGAATAATAACAATCAGCTTACAGCCGAGAGAATAAATCTGCTTCTCTCCGGGAATAAAATTCACACCATGAACCTGCTTTCCGAAGCGTTCATCACCGGCTTCGAAGATTCGCTACGATTTAATCAGGTGAAAGGGAGAGTCATGGTTGGATATTTTGAAAACAATAAACTAAGTACAATAAATGTGACCGGAAACGGCCAATCCATCTACTATCTCCGCAATAGTAAAAAGCAACTCACCGGTGTTAACCAGGCAGAGTGCAGCGATATGCGGATTGTAATGAAGGATAGCAAGGTTCATAAAATTTCCCTCATCAATAAACCGGACGCAACTTTGTATCCGGTAAAACAAGCCGATCCGGCTATGATGAAGTTAAAGGATTTTGCCTGGTATGGAGCACTACAACCAAAATCGAAAGAGGATATTTTTAACTGGCCTGGAGTTGCAGCAGTAGCGAAAAAGGAAGATTTGAAAAAATGATTTTGTTCTCGTGTTGTTTGAGGAATATACTTTCTGCATAAATTATTTTATTGCACAAAGGAAAATAGATTTCTTTTCTCAAAGATGGCTGAATGATAGAGTGTATTTCAAAGTTATACCTTGTTGAATGAATCGGAATACCTTTTCGTCTGGATATTTTTGTGAGCCGTAAATGCAACTTACCCACCGAGGGCTGAGTGTTCGCTTGGGCATCAAAGTGATGGAGTTTTGAAATTTTCAGAATCCTCTTTCGAATTTATACATCAAAGTATCGTAAATAGAAATAATTCCACCGAGGGCTGAGTGTTCTCGAAGGCATCAAAGTGATGCCTTCGAGAATGTATCGAAGCCCGGGTATTATTTCCCTCCGCCAAATACTTTCTTCAAAATATCACTGATTCGTGCTGCAGGGTCCTTGCGGATTTTAGTTTCTTCCTGTGCTACGAGTTTGAACAATCCTTCAATAGCGCGTTGGGTAACGTAATCGTCTAAGTTTGGGTTTACTCTTTTTACAAATGGCACTTTGTTATAGGTTGTAAAAAGTGGATTCCAGTATTTGGTGATCTGCACTTTCTTTAGTGAAGCTGCAATGATCGGACGAAACTGTTTTGATAACTCAGCAGAAGTCGATCTTTTCAGATATTGAGTGGCTTCATCATCTTTTCCGCGGAGAATGGTAAGTCCGTCGTTGATGGTCATTTTAGTAATCGCTGCGAGAAAGATCGGGGCCGCTTTTGTCGCCGCATCTTCAGCAGCACGGTTCAATTGTTTTTCAAAATCATCTACCTGCTTCTTCATTCCCATTTTCATCAGGGTAGAGCGCATGTCTTTGGCTTCACTCGGGAATGGAATTTTAATCAGATTGTT
>JBIIRF010000294.1:0-3611 GCA_044341715.1 Bacteroidia bacterium
CATCTATAAAGTTTTCATGAACAGTGATCATCATCTGCAGATCATAAAGAACAAAACGGATACCATGGACATTGAACTGCTTGGTGCCTTCAATGTATATTTTCAAAGTATCCGGTTTCAGAAAGGGCACTTCAGGTTTTATGTAAATGATGGACATCAACACAAGTGGAATAACAACACTCTACCATTTAAAGCACTTCACTACCACGACAGCATCTATGACCTCACGCCCCGCGATTGGAGTGCATTCCAGGTAGCTCCCTATAAAACCGAAAGAGATTATTATGTCTCCACTCAGTTCAAAAATCAAAACCTATTAGCAGAACCCGTAGCCCCCGAAGACGATCCCAACTTCAGAAACCGCAGAAGAGTAAATACGCTTCGTCTCGAAGTCGAGGACTATAATTTTGACGGCTTAAAAGACTACAGAGAACAAAAAATGAAGGACACCACCCAATGGAATTACTTCATCTATAGAGATTCCACTATTGGTTATGAATTAGACACCTTACTCAGCAATTTAGACCGATGTTATTTTGACTTCACAAAAAGAACCTTCCAGGGTGCAACTACAAAGCGAGTAAATCCCCAATTAACCCAAACCAACACCTACGAATACATCAACGGAAAGATTGTCGTGGTACAGCAATTACGTTGCGAACATGCTTTTCCCAATTCCGAAAAAATGGACTGCTCACTTTACGTCATAGAGAACGGCGAACTCATCTTCAAAAAGCTCATAAAAGGAGCTGAATAGAAGTTGAAGTTCAGATTGCATGCAGAGAAAGAAATAGTCTTGAAAGTGCGACAGGTGTTTTGGTATTGCAATTTTTTAGTACAAAAACTAAACGGATACAAGTATTTAACATACGGCTATTCTCGAAGCTACCTTGTACCTTTGCGGCGGGTTTAAACCCAAGGCTGCCATAGACCTGCGCTGCATCCAAAGAAGTTTCTTAGAAGACTTTTTCCTTGTTTATCGCTTGTGAGAGGGAGTCTAAGATCAAATTTTTCCAGCGCAAAAAAAACTAAACGGATACAAGTATTTAACAAACGGCTATTCTCGATTCTATCCAATAGCTTTGCGGCGGGTTTAAACCCAAGGCTGCCAGAGACGAGTACGTTTTTCCCTGTGGTTTTTTAATTGCCATTGCCTCGCAAAATTGTCTGTAAAACCCGATTGCTGCTTCCCTCAGAATTCACGCTCAAAAACTAAACGGATACAAGTATTTAACAAACTACTATTCTCGATCGCTTTCTATTAACTTTGCCCTGGGTTTAAACCAAACAAGGTCCCTGCACAGTCAGGAGCGTGCCTCGTGGAGCACCTTTGAAAATAAACGCATAGCCGAAGGGAGGTCCCTGAGCACCTTTGAAAACAAACGCATAGTCGAAGGGAGGTCCCTGAGCACCTTTGAAAATAAGCGCATAGCCGAAGGGTAACTTTGCGGCGGGTTTAAACCCAAGGCTGCCAGAGACGATTGCTCTCCTTTCCATTCACTTTTCCATCTCTCCAACTACAACAATTTCCCTGCTTCTTCGTAAAACCTATCTTTACCAAAAATCATTCTCATGAAAGTCGGCATTATAGGTTGTGGAAATTTAGGCGTGGCTCTTGCTAAGGGTATTCGCGCTAAACATCACGATTTACCAATTTATTGTTCTAAGCGGAATATCAATTCAATCGCGGACCTCCAGTCGAATCGTACTACTGTGACTGCCGATAATAAGCTGGTTCTCGCGCAGTGTGATCTGATTATTCTGGCACTAAAGCCGTACACCATTTTGGATTTCGTGAAGGAACATGCACAATCTTTCGATGCAAAACGTCATACCATTGTTTCGGTGGCTACCGGGGTGCAGTTGTCGGAGATGAAAGCACAACTTCCTTCGGGCGACTGGAGTCTGTTCCGCGCGATGCCGAATACCGGTGCCGGAGTAGGGGAGTCGATGACAGCTCTTTCCTTTCATGGTGATCCGTTAAATAAATCAACGGAAGTAATGGAGCTGTTTAATTGTATCGGTAAAACCATCGTGATTGATGAACAACTGATGGAATCTGCTACTATTCTCGGCGCATGCGGTATAGCGTATGTTTTGCGTTTTATGCGCGCGATGATTCAGGGTGGTATCCAGGTGGGATTTGATTCGAAAACAGCAACCACCATCGTGAGCCAGACAATCAAAGGCGCCGCCGAATTGATTATTCAGAATGGAAGTCACCCCGAGGAGGAAATCGATAAAGTGACTACTCCGAAAGGCTGCACAATCGTAGGATTAAACGAAATGGAACATAGCGGCTTTAGTTCTGCACTCATTAAAGGTATCGTAACATCTTTCGAAAAAATCGAACGGAAAAATTAGCAAATTCCTCAATTAGCAAATTAGCAAATGGTTGAATTTCCGACGACCTCGAGTTGGGAACGCGTCTCTCAGGAACTTGACCCTTTTCATGATTCGTCATGTCGTTTCCTCTAATAGCTTGCAACGTGGAGTGAAAAAAATGAAAATAAAAGCCGAAAAGGTGCTTCGTCACAGCTCATGCCCCAATTGACATACTATCCACCATCCAACCATCTAACCATCCAACCATCATACCATCAAATTTGCTAATTTGCTAATTTGCTAATTAGCCCATTCACCCCCGAGGTTCGTTCCTCACTCGGAGCCTTCGGCAATCCACCAAGTGGAATTTTTTTGTACTTTTAGTCCATGCACCACGGATCACTTTTAACTCCCCTTGGTTGGATGAATGTAGAAGCATCCGACTGGTCTGTGTTTGGTATTTATTTTACGACTCATCCTCATGAACAGCAAAGTGATCATCCGTTGGTGGTTGAGGCCATTGTGCAATTAACCGCTTATTTCGAGGGCTCGTTGAATGAGTTTAAACTGCCTGTAGATCCACCCGGAACTGCCTTTCAGCGTCAGGTTTGGGAAGAAGTGGCGCGGGTTCCTTTTGGTCAAACAATTTCTTATGCAAAGCTGGCGCAGAAATTGGGCGATGAAAATAAGGTTCGGGCGGTGGCTGCGGCAAATGCGGCGAATCCGCTGGCGGTGGTGGTTCCCTGTCATCGGGTGATCGGAAGTAATGGACAGTTAACCGGTTACGCCTGGGGTTTGGAGAAAAAAGATTGGCTCTTGCATCATGAATCGCATCGGGAGCAATTGAGCCTTTTTTGATGGCGGAGTGCCCTTTTTCGGAGGCATTGTCTACTTTTGTCGCTTAATTCATCTACATGTCTTCAGAAAAGGATCTTGCTGAAAAGGTGGTGAGCAAAATGTTCGATCACGATTGGTTTAGTCAATGGCTGGGTATCGAACGGGTGCTCGTGGAGCCGGGGAAGTGTATTCTTAAAATGACGATTCGTAAAGAAATGCTGAATGGCTTTGCAATTGCTCATGGTGGTATCACGTATTCGATCGCTGATAGTGCTCTTGCTTTTGCGGCGAATAGTCATGGTCGCAGAAGTGTGAGTGTGGAGACGTCAATCAGTCATACTGAACCTTTGATGGAAGGCGACGAAATTATCTCGACCGCCGTGGAGATGAATAAATCAAATAAAATCGGAATCTATAACGTGACGATTACTAATCAGCATGGACGTACA
>JBIIRF010000295.1:0-3607 GCA_044341715.1 Bacteroidia bacterium
TTCCTTGTCGGCTTTTTCCTTTTGCGTATGAAAAAACTCTGTCTCGATGGATGGAGCAAGTAATCGCTTATAACTATCGGCAACGGCTATCCGAACTTGTTCAGATGCAGGCGAAACACCTTTGACAAAACGACGCTCTAACAATTGTATCGCACGGTCTTCTTCATCAGGCTCAATACTGATCCGTAAAAATCCTTCATCTGCTCCCCGCTGAATAGCAAGAAAACGGTGCGAAGGACAACGACTCAACCGCTCTCGACTGTTAAAATAATCTTTATACTTCACTGCTTCTTCTGCTTTTGATTTAATGACGGCAGAAGTAATCACCGCTTCCCTGCTAAACAAATTACGTATCGCAGTTCTGGCATCCGCATTCTCATTGATCATTTCAGCAATGATATGCCGCGCTCCTTCGAGGGCTTCGTCAATAGACTTAACATTGTTTTTCACATAAGCACGCGCCACATCATTCAATGGTGCGAACCGTTGCTCGAGCAGAAAAAGAGCTAATGGCTCCAATCCATTCTCCCGGGCGATGGATGCTTTTGTTTTTCGCTTTTGTTTAAAGGGGATATAAAGATCTTCCAGCTCAGTGGAACTTTGACAATTGATAATTGCTGCACGAAGTTCAGTGGTAAGTTTCCCCTGCTCCTCAATAGAAGCCAGAACGGATGCTTTACGCTTCTCTAACTCTTCAAACAACAATAAAAACCTGCGGATTGCTGAAACCTGTACCTCATCAAGACTCCCGGTGGCTTCTTTTCTGTATCGGGCTATGAAGGGAATTGTTGCTCCTTCTTTCAATAATGAAATGGTGCGCTGAACTGCAGGTGCTGTTATACCTGTTTCTCCGGAAATATACCTGACCGCTTCCAACATCTTTTACTAATTATACAATCGTTATCTGATTATCGCCAATAGTTACAATATCGCCTCTTCTCAGTTTGGCTCTCTTACGGAATTCAACAGTCCCATTCAGCTTCACCTCTGCATCGTCAACCATCTGCTTGGCGTCACTTCCGGTATCGGCAATTCCTAATAACTTCAACAGCTTTATGAGCTCGATGAACTCTTCTGTTAATTCAAATTCGTGCAAGTGGGTTTTCAAAGAGTGGATTTTGAACAAAAATAGCTGAAAGCAGTTTGAATCTCAGCTCTTCATTTTTACGAATTGGAAATATTTAGACCTGTTCTTCCGTTTTAATCTGTAAATGAAGCTTTGTCAGGAATTACCATCCTCCCGACTAATTAGCAACGAAGCAGTAAGCACTATCGCCTATAAAGGCATCGTTCAGCAACAATTGAGAATATTTCTGAAATTCAAGATTAAAAAAGTGAATCAACCAAAACTTCAAATCTACACTGATGATGAAACTTTCATAACTGTTTGATTGAAGGCATATTTCAAAATCTACTCGATTTACAGTTATGGATTCTGACGGATTGAATATAAAATTCTGACAATCAACTATTTAATATATGAAAGATTTTTCTAGGATCATATGGAAGTGAACTCTACCTTTGTAATCCGTTGTTTCAACACCAATTACCTGTTGAGGCTACTCCTACCAGTCCTTACCTAAATATACCTTTGCAAAGCCTTAAAAACCTGATGAAGCGATCATTGGGTCTTCATCCGAAATCCTCTGTAACTCCCCTGGCTGATATCAATTACATAGGCTCAGGTCTTCATGGGTATTATATCCCTGAAAATTACCTGACCCCAAATTCGGTTTGTTACCTGGTAGGGACTGGTGAGGACATCTCTATTGATACGGAGTTGGTAATTAAATACGATTGCAATGTTTATGTAATTGATCCGGCTCCGGAAGGCATCAACCACTTCAATTTATTGAATAGAAAAACGCTGAACGGCGAGACTTTATCAATTGGTCATGAAAAAGGTGCTTTTACGTATCGTATCAAGCCGGAGCAATTGATGAAGATGAAATATTTGTCAGTTGGACTATGGGACCAGGACACGTTAATTCGTTTTTATAAGCCTGCCAATGACAAATATGTATCGCACTCTATCGAATTATTTAAAGAGACCGGAGAATACATCGAAGTACCTGTAGATCGTCTTTCGAATATCATGAAGAAGAATGGTCATACTTCCATCGATCTTTTGAAACTCGAAATCGAAGGTGCAGAATATAAAGTACTGGAAACAATTGTGGAAGATAAACTTGACGTGAAGATGATCGCCGTTGAATATGACGAAGTCTATCACTGCAAGGGCTTTGATTATCTCTACCGCATTAAAAAATCAACAGATAATCTCCTGAATAACGGCTACAAACTGGCACATTCTACAGATTATTTCAAGCGTCTATTTATTCAGGAAGATCTCTTTGCGAAGTTGCAGGGTCGTCAGGAAGCTGCGGCGAAGATTCAACGCACGATTGAGGAAGAGTTAGAGTTGCACCCTTAAAAAGTGCATTTTTCATCTTAAACGCATCTCCCTTTCTTAATTTTGTTGGCTGTCTGATTCTTTTGGCGGGCCAATCCGTGAAAGCTTATCCGGCAATTCATCTATGCTAAAAAAGTGGACTGTACTACCGGTATTATTACTGTTGCCTGCTATATGTATGAGTCAACGACTGGCGCCGTTCGCCAGTACCACAAAGTCAACTGATGGCTATTCAGGAAAACGTGTTTATCCACAGGTTTGCAGTTACTTTGAATGCGTAGAAAGCAGTGACAATACGTTTATTTCAAAGAGTAACGGCAAGGAAGTTTATTCGCTGTATTTCTATATACCCGATACACTCACTGAAATAGCTGCACGAGCTTTGTCTCCGGTTCCGGAAATTGTATCGCCGGATAAAGGAATGATAGCGACAGAAAGTTTTTATAATTGCTCCGGAAATTTAAAAGCAGGTTTCGATATTGCTATTTCTCTTTTTCGGAGTTCAACATCTACGTTTAAGAGTGATTCTCTTGAATGGAGTTTATTTGCAGAGAATGATAATAGTCCGGAAATGCAACATGAGTCAGATGCCTGTTTGCGGGTGTTATCTAAAGCTAACAATGCTCCTTTACTACCTGGAATTTACCGGATTGACATCCGATCAACAAAGCCTTCTCTAAGAGGTAATTTTCTATTGCAAATCGGAAGTTTCCCGGGTGTACGTCGTTTGCAGTTGTACGCACATCCGGAAAACATTCCGCATTGATTTTATCGTCCGGCTACGATCAGCTTAAATGTCTTCTGGGTATCTCCGGCTGCAAAACGCAAGAGATAGATTCCTTCATTTAAACTTCCGGCAGGGATGCTCAGTTGCATAGAATGGAATCCACGTTGCATGTACTGCTGTGATTTGATTGTACGAATCAGTTTTCCATGAATGTCCATCAGACGAATATCGACCGGCATTGCTTCCTGTAAACTAAACTCAAGCACGGTATGATCGGTTACAACAGTAGGATAAACATTGGCAACCGGCGCATCTCCATCTACACCAAACACCGGTGTGGCGAAGTTAAAGTGGGCGACAATGGAATCTGATGAAACAAGATTTACAGATGCTGTAATGCTGCTGTCATCCGGTGCGAATGTTTGTGCATTGGATGTCCAGTGTGTAAACTGATAAGGCGAAACAGG
>JBIIRF010000039.1:0-11710 GCA_044341715.1 Bacteroidia bacterium
GGATTCACCTATACTGACTCTATCCGCATCTTTGATACACCGACCGTTGATTTCAACGAGCCGCTAAAAATCTGCAAAGGAGAAATAATTACACTTACACCATTGGCCACCGGAGCTCCTGCAGGTTCGGTGTACTCATGGGACTTCGGTAATGCATCGCTGTTAGGTGGTAGTCCGGGAGATGGCAGTACAGGAACTCTCCAATGGTCAACCGCTGGAGCAACTTATGTAACTGTGCAGGTTTTGAGTCCGGAAGGATGCCTTTCCGCAAAAGACTCTACCCCACTTACTGTGAACACACTACCCGATGCCGCATTTACCCTCAGCGAAACTGAACTCTGCGGTAATGACTCCTCGGTTTTTACTTATACCGGATTGGCACCCGTTGCCACCACAAATTTTACTTTCGAGTTCGGGGGAGCCAACATTCTAAATGCCGGCAGTACCGGACCTGCGGGACCATTTAACCTGAGTTATGCTGCACCGGGAACGTATCCCATTTACCTTGTCACCAACGATAACGTTTGCAATTCTGATACCATCCGTGACACTATTGTGGTAGCAGATTATCCGGTCTCATTTGCCGGTATTGATCAGCAGATTTGCGCTGGACAGGGAATCGGCATAGGCACAACGGCGACTTCGGGTTATACCTATAGCTGGACACCTGCACAATACCTCAGCGCCCCATTTAGCTCCAACCCCATTGCCACTGTTCCGGTTTTCGGTACTACGGATACGTTAGTGTCGTTCATTGTTACAACGAGTCTTGGTTTCTGCGATCTAAACGACACCATGGACCTGAATGTAACTGCAGTGCAACAGGCATTTTTTATTCCGCCAAATCCACAGTGTGAAACAGGAAACAGTTTTGACTTTACACCATATTACGGAATTGTACCGGGTGCTACACAAACTTGGATCATCGGTAACGATACTATTGCCGGAAGCCAGGTAAACAACTACAATTTTACTACTACAGGACCGCAAACAGTGACATTGGAAACACAAACTCCCGGCTGCCCTCCCGATCAATATACTTCCTCTGTGCTTGTTCATCCAAGTCCGGTGGTTGATTTTAACAGCAATATAACGGAAGGATGTACTCCGCTGGATGTCATTTTTACTGATTTAAGTCCTGCCATACCAGGTGCATCGTACCTCTGGAACTTCGGCGATGGAATCGTTTCCTTTCTGAACAATCCAACACATACCTATACCACTGAAGGCAGTTTTGACGTAACACTAACACTTACCAGTGCTGATACCTGCTCTACTACCGACACTCTTTCATCAACCATTGATGTGTATCCTGTACCGGAGGCTTTGTTCACTGCTTCTCCATTAATTGCGAGTAATGTGAACCCCACCTTCGACTTTGAAGCAATATTTGGAAATTCCGGATGTTATTTTGATTTCGGCGACGGATCAGGCGATAGCAGTTGTCTGGCTTCACATACTTACAGTGATACCGGCATTTACACAGTAACACTTTACACTTCTAATCCGGGAGGTTGTGCAGATACATTTAGTTTAACAGTAGAAGTACGACCAAACTACTCACTTTATCTGCCATCCGCCTTCAGTCCGAACAACGATCAGATCAACGACCGTTTCGAAGTATTTGCAGAAGGAGTACAGAAATTCAACATGCAGGTGTACAACCGCTTTGGACAACTTGTGTACAAAACTGACTCGACACAGGAAAGCTGGAATGGAAAATGGCTCAATGATGGAGAAGAATGTCCGGTATCAGTGTATGTTTACGAAGCAGAAGTAACAGACTACAACCGCAAGAAACATAATCTACGCGGCAGGATAACGTTGATACGGTAAAAAAAACGCCGATCCTTTCGAACCGGCGCTCATAACCCTGATAAAAACCCTATAATTTATCGCAAGGTAACGGTGAAGGAGTAGCCATTGATGGTTACCCGCGCCAGGTTATCCTGACCACCGTTCACGTATCCGTAATCGATCACTCGTGTATATTTTCCGGATGGTGTAAAATTGAGCACACCATCTGTAAAGTGACGGAAGCCTATTTCTTTCTTCAATGCTTCGGTTGTTGACATCGTGTAAGAGCTTCCACCACGTGTTGTGCCGCTCGCTGTACCGCTGATCAGATATACATCATCCAACCAGGTAAGTGTATTGTAGCCGGAGATCCATTCGCGGGTGCGGGCTGATGTATAAGTGCTGGTGCCACCGCCTCCGAAATATTGCGCATCCCAGGTTACAGAACCATTCACCGTAACAGTAAATGTCGGATGTCCGCTACCGTTAGTACCATTATTTGTCACCGTTTTTGTACCCTGCAGCTGGTTATAGTTCACAAAATACTGATCGAAAGTAATAGTACGCACTGAACCGGAATCACGGTAAGGACCGGTCCACGACACCAGAATTTTCCCTCGACGATAATTACCATCACCGCAGAGGCAATCGGTTGTGCCGAAATCGATGGTCAGTGTTTTAGGACTAGCTGCTGTATCAAATGTAATTGTTGCGCAGGTTGTCATGATACGGTTAGATGAAGAGGCACGATAAGTATCTAACGAACCATCATAGGCCTCGTCGGCGATACTCGTTACATCATTGAATGCATTATCAGACATAGAGTATTCCACTACCGTAGTAGTATCATTGTCCAATTCTTCGTCCTTGTCCTTACGACAAGCAGTAAATGTAAGAGCAGTCAGGCTCAATACGGCAAATGCCATTTTCATGTTCATATTCATAGTTGAAGAAGTTTAACGTTGTTTATGGAATTTCTGTTCCGGAATCATCAATAAGAATCGTTCCGAACCTGAAAGTTTAATCGCCAAACGTAATTTTTTGATGAATTCATGATGAACCCGAATCCCGGCTAAATCTTCATCCACACCCAAAAACAGGCTGTTTTCAGAGATATAAGCAGAAACGATAAGGCTCTTATAATTCATAAAGCCCTGTTAATAATTTAAAGGATAGCCATACGAATAAAAGACCTCAAGGCGTTTCATAGGTGTACTTTTGAAAGAATAGGAATCTCCCTAATACCGAAATTGATTATGCGTAAAATACTGATTGTCTGCTGTTTACTCTTAAGCACGTTGACAAAAGCCCAGTTAACCGAATACTTTACAGAAGCAGATCGTCCTTACAAGGATGCCTGGGAATTATACATCAAGGAGAAATACAGCGCCGCCAAGGACAAGTTCAACGCTTATCTCATTGCCGACAAAGGCACTGCCCACAATAAAATCAACGCCACCTTTTACAGTGCTGTATGCGATTACGAACTCTTTCATCCGGAAGCCGAAGAGAACTTAAAACGGTTCACCGAAAAATATCCTGAAAGCACCAAGGCACCCTTAGCATGGTTCTACCTGGGCCGACATTACTACCGGACCAAGAAATACAACCAGGCCTTACCTGCATTTGAAAAAGCAGACATCTACTATCTCAGCGGAGATGAAGTACCCGAATATTATTTCAAAACCGGTTACTGTTATTTCAACAAAGGCGACAACGACAAAGCCGCGAAGAAATTCCACGAGATACTTTCTGTAAAATCGAAATACCAGACAGCCGCACAATACTACTACGGCCATATTGCCTACTCTTCCAACAACTATAAAACTGCACTGGAGTATTTCAGCAAACTCGATTCATCCGCAACGTTCGGACCACTCGTACCCTACTACATCACCCAGATGTATTTTGATCAGGGCAAATACACCGAAGTCATCAGTTATGCTGTTCCTGTATTGCAGAACAAGAGTCCGCAGAACAACGCCGAGATCATGCGCATTGTAGCAGAGTCGTACTACCGCAAAGGCGACTACAAAAATGCACTGGTGTATTTCGATGGATATAGTCAAGCCACGCCCACACTCAGCCGAGACGATCGCTACACTATGGCTATGTGTGAATACAAAAACGGCGACTACAACAACGCCATCGCCAACTTCGAAAAAGTCATTGGACCACAAGACTCCATCGACCAGAACGCCTGGTACCATCTCGGCGCCTGCTACCTGCAAACCGGCAACAAAACATCTGCACGCAGCGCCTTTGAATTCGCTTCCAAAACCAATCACAATCCCGGCATCACTGAAACATCGCTCTTCAACTACGCCAAACTTTCCTACGAATTAAAATTACCCGGCGGACTCAATGCCTTCCGCAACTTCATTGAAAAATATCCCAACTCCACCTACGCCGACGAGTCCAACGAACTCCTCGCCGAACTTTACCTCAGCACACGGAACTACAAAGACGCACTCAATGCGCTCGACAACGTAAAAAACAAATCGACCCGCACCAAGGGAGCTTATCAGAAAGTAGCTTACTTCCGCGGCATCGAACTCATGAACGACGGAGAGAACGACAAAGCCATCGGCATGTTCGAGAAAGCCATCCTCAACGATGTAGATCCCGACATGCGCGCAAAAGCTATTTACTGGAAAGCAGAGATTCTCTACAAACAAGAGAAATACGAAGCCGCCATCAAACAATACCGCACATTCATATTCAATCCGGGCTCTGTCAACACCTCGATGTACAATCTCGCCAATTACAATGTCGGGTATTGTTACTTCAAACAAAATAACTACTCCGAATCACAAACCTGGTTCCGTAAATTCCTCGCCGACAAAAGCGGCACACAAACGAACATCTACAACGATGCCCTTTTGCGCACCGGTGATTGCTTCTACGCCATGCGCGACTTCGACAACGCACAAACATATTACAACAACGCCATCAACGCGAAAGCGGCTTCCTCTGATTATGCGCTGTTCCAACGTGGAGTCATACAGGGATTACAGGGCAATGTTGAAGGCAAAACAACTACGCTGACCAGTCTGCTCGCCGGATATCCCAAATCAAAATACAGAGCAGATGCCTTATACGAACGCGGGCGCGCACATCTCACCCGCAGCGAAGACGAAAAAGCACGCGAAAGCTTCAATGCGCTTCTCCGCGAATTCCCCAACAGCCAGTACGCACGCAAAGCACAACTCAGCATTGCACAATCGTACTACAACAACCAACAGGATCAGCTCGCCCTCGAGAATTATAAAAAAGTCATCAGCAATTATCCCGGCACACCGGAATCTACCGAAGCACTCAGCGGAGTAAAGAACATTTATGTAGCTGACGGAAAACCTGATGAGTATTTCAACTTCGTCAAGAACATTCCCAATGCCAGTGTCAGCACAGGCGCACAAGATTCCATCACCTACGAAGCAGCGGAACAGCGATACCTCAAATCCAATTTTGAAGATGCCTCCCGCGACTTCAGCAAATACCTGCAGCAATTCCCCAACGGCGCCTACCGTTTAAACGCAACCTTCTACAAAGCAGAATGTGATTACCGGAATAAAAACTTCAACGATGCATTAAGCGGATATGAAATCATCATTGGAGAAACGAAGAACATCTTCACCGAAAAATCGCTCGCAAAGGCTGCATCCATCAACTACAGCAATAAGAACTACACGAAAGCCATTGATCAGTACACACGACTGGAACAAACCGCCGACCTCCGCGACAATATCATCGCCGCACATGCCGGACTCCTTCGCTCTTACTTCAACAGCAAAAACTACGATCAGACCATCGTATACGCACAGAAGCTGATCAACGGAGAAAAAGTAGCTGACGAACTCATCAACGAATCACATTTACTTTGGGCACGATCCGCTATGGAGCTCAATGATCTCTCTGCAGCCAAGAAAGAATACACTTTACTCTCCAAACAATCGAGTCAGGCCGGAGCCGAAGCCAAGTACATGCTCGCCTTCATCGACTATAAGATGGGGAACTTCAAAGCATCGCAAAACAAATGTTACGATGTCGCCAATCAGGTGCCTTCTTATGATTTCTGGATCGCAAAGAGCTTCATACTTCTTGCCGACAATCACATTGCATTAAAAGACACCTTCCAGGCAAAAGCCACTTTACAGAGTATCCTCGAGAACTACGAAAAAGATCCGGCAGATCCCGAAGACATCAAAGCCATCGCCAAAGAAAAACTCGACGACCTGCTATTGATCGAGATGAACGAAATGAAGAAACCGGAAGATCAACCCGAACAGGAAACCGACTTAAACAAAGAACAGAAAAACTAACCGCTGCCTGAACATACGATGAAAAAGATAAGCCTCCTACTCCTCCTGTTCACCTCCGTAGCGCTGCATGCACAAACGGGTGGCGGAAAAGGAAACCTCGGAAACGAAGACATAGATATTGTGAAGGAGTACACCCCTGTACTCAATGATGCCTTCAAAATAAATATCCAACCGGATCAGGATACCAGCAGTTTTAAAACTCCTGCATCATTGAAATACAAAGTGGACGATAAGCCCATGAACTCCGCTTTCAATACACGTCCGATTAAACCGGTGCGGATCAAGGATGATGCGATTCGCAAACTCTACCATGGATTTGTAAAAGCAGGTTATGGTTTAGAAAACATGCCATTGCTGGATGTATCATTCAACAGCCTGCGCTCAAAAAATTTCGATGCCGGATTCCGCTTCAAACATTTATCTGCCTCGGGAAAAATAAAAGAGTACGGACATCCCGGCACCAGCAACAACGACCTGGGTGTATTCGGTACACGTTACTTTGATAAATTCAAACTGGGCGCCAACCTCGACTTCAACCGCAACCTGGTTCACTTCTACGGTTTCCGGTCACCACCCGAGCTGTTCTCCAAATCAGAGACCAAACACTCCATGAACGATCTTCACGGACGTGTATTTCTCAGCTCACTGAACAAATCAAAAGATGATTGGCAATACAGCACTGCGCTCGACTTCTACAACTTCAGCGACAACCGCAAAGCGAACGAAACAAATGTAAAATTCGAAGCGGAAGGAAGTAAACTGATGAACAATGCTACCTTCTCAATGTACGCATCCTTTGAAGGCGGTGAAATCAAACAGGAGTTATTTAACTTCAACCGTAGCATTTTCCGTTTACGTCCGAAGTTTGTGCTTCGTGAAAACCTGTACTCATTAGAAGCAGGAGCGAACCTCGCATTTGAAACCAATAACGGGAAAAACGATTTACGTATTTATCCGCAGGTCCGTGGTGAATACCAGATCATCGACGACGCATTCAAAGTATATGGCGAAGTCAGCGGTGATCTGCAACGCAACGACCTTCGCAGTTTCAGTCGTGAAAATCCATTCTTCGGCACCTTTGTCCCACTGGTAAACACCAACCGCAAATTAAGCATCAGCGGTGGCGCGAACATCAAACTCGAACACGACCTGATGTTTGCCGGCGAAGCATCCTATTCGCGTTTACGCAACCTGCCGTTCTTCATCAACGGATACGATAGTCTATACCCGGTCACTTTCAGCACCGTGTATGATCAGGTAAATTTACTGCGCATCAAAGGATCGCTGGAATACAAACAGGCTGAAAAAGTAACAGCAGCCATCAGTGCAGAATACAACAACTACAAAACTGATCAGTTGAAAGAAGCCTTGTATGCACCGACCTTCCGATTCGGATTCAACGGACATTACAACATCGCCGATAAAATTTACCTGAAAGCCGACATCATCTATAATGCCGGAATTAACGGTATCGCCTATACGAAAAGTGACTCACTTGTTACTTCCTCCTCCAAAGAACTCAAAGGATGGCTGGATGCGAGTCTGGGTGTTGACTACCGCTACAGCAAAGTCCTCTCCATCTTTGTACAGCTCAACAATGTTGCCTTCGCGCAATACTTCCGCTGGTACGAATACCCCAGCTATCGTTTTCTGGGAATGGCCGGACTCACCTACTCCTTCTGATAACAACAGCGCATAAAAAAATCCCTGCACGACATTTCATGCAGGGATTTTTTATTGAATGCAATTACGCTTTCAGAATATTTCTTGCGATCACCAGCTTCTGGATTTCGCTGGTTCCTTCGCCGATAGTACAGAGTTTAGAATCACGGTAGAATTTCTCCACCGGGAAATCCTTGGTATATCCATATCCGCCAAAAATCTGAACTGCATCTGTCGACACACGAACAGCCACTTCAGAGGCATAATACTTAGCGAAAGCACTTTCCTTCGTCATGGGGATTCCACGATTCTTCATATCTGCCGCCTGCAGGGTAAGCAATTCCGCCGCCTCGATCTGCGTAGCCATATCTGCCAGCTTAAATGAAATCGCCTGGAAAGAAGAGATCGGCTGACCGAACTGATGACGCTCCTTCGAATATTTCACAGAAGCATCAAAGGCACCTTTCGCGATACCGAGTGATAAAGCTGCAATTGAAATACGACCACCGTCGAGTACTTTCATTGCCTGCTTAAAACCATCACCCACCGCACCGAGAATCTGACTCTTATGAACGCGACAATCTTCAAACACCATTTCAGCGGTCTCGGAAGCGCGCATACCCAACTTATTTTCTTTCTTCCCTGCTTTAAATCCGGGAGTACCACGTTCTACAACAAATGCCGTAATACCTTTTGAATCCAACAGTTCACCAGTACGAGCCAACACAACTGCCACATCACCGGTAATACCGTGCGTGATCCAGTTCTTCGCACCGTTCAGGATATAATGATCACCATCCTGCTTCGCCACGACCTGCATACGCATTGAGTCGGAACCGGTATTGGCTTCTGTAAGACCCCATGCACCGATCCACTCTGCAGTAGCCAGTTTCGGAAGGTACTTTTCCTTTTGTTCCTCATTCCCGAAAGCCAGGATATGACCGGTACATAAAGAATTATGCGCAGCCATTGAAAGACCCACTGAACCGCAAACACGCGCCAATTCCTGGATAGCAGTCACGTATTCGAAATAGCTCAAACCGGCACCATTGTATTTTTCAGGAACCAACACGCCCATTAATCCGAGCTCTCCCAGTTTTTTAAATACTTCGATCGGGAAACGCTGACTTTCATCCCAATCCATCATATCAGGGCGAATATGTTTTTCCGCGAAATCACGAATTGTTTGAGCGATCAGCTGTTGGCTTTCTGTAGGCCTGAAGTCCATAAATAAGGGTTAAGGATTGAAATAAATATAAGGTGCAATTTTAGTGAGTATTTCCGCATCCAACAAGGGCAACTTTTCAAGATCTGCAATACTTCTCAGCGGCCCATGCTGTTCCCTGAAATTAACGATTAAACGCGCCGATTGTTTCGACAGATAAGGATGCCGGAGACTATCTGCCGGCAAGGAGTTTATAGCTAACTGCCTGAATACCTTGCCATCACAATAAATTCGAGGCTCAATAATCGCATAAACAGAATCGGGAATCGCCCGCACTTCCTTCAATTGCTCCACCCGGAAAAAGCCACCCAGCCGGTTCCGGTAATTCACAATAGCCCTCGCCCGACCCGAACCGATAAACGGCAGATCCATCAATAAAGTAGTATCGGCTGTATTGATATTCAGTTTCGGCCGTTCCTTCCTTCCCGATTCAAAACCATGAGAAGTCCTCACCTGACGCTCCCGATGGTTATCGTTATTCGCTACCTTCTTACTAAACCGTAAATACGGCTCCCACTTTGTGAGCAGATAAGGCGACAACACCCTTACCTTCCGCAACTCTTCGAGGTTATCAAACCCGCCCGTCATCGACCGGAACTTCACCATAGACGCAGCTTGCTTCGGCGACATTCCCAATAAAACCAAGGAAGATTCCGAAGCCGTATCCGGATCAAAAGGCACCAACGACAACGAACTCCGTGTTGAATTATCCGACTCCGATTTCTTCGAAAAATCATCACGTGAGTTTTTATACTCCGCAAATTTTTTCTCCGGCATAACAACGGCTGGATCCGGCAAATCACTGACCTTTGCCGAGGGAAGATAATGCAGACACCAGGAAGTAATCTGAAGTACGAACAGGAGACCGACTAAAATCATTGCCGCCCTTTTTTCGGTATTGGTATACGTAAACCATGTCAGCACGGCATGACGCCATTTATTTGTTTTCATGCGACAAAATAAAAGCAGGAGAAGGCTGATAGTCGTATAATAAATGTTTGTATCCGTTTAGTTTTTTCTGCACGGATGAGTAATGAGAAGATTTCGGGGAAGGTGGGGAAATACTAGTGCTACTATGTACACGTGGAGGCTTAAACGCAGCGACAGCGGCGGTTGCGCAACGAGCGCGGCGAGGTATAATGTAAACTTACATAAGTTCACTTTCGTTCACGATGTACCATTCCACCACTTCACAGAGCTAAAAGCCAGTAGCCAGCCGCCAGAGGCCAAAAGCAAAAGGCTAAAGGCCAACAGCGGACTTTCAGGCGTTCACATCGGTACACAGGTTATCATCGCAATTCAGAATTGAAAAGGAAACGTGAATCCTATCAGCCTTCGATGTCGTTTTCTTTTTCGAATTTGAAGCCGAGGCGTTTGCCGGTGGTGATGGTGCTTTGCATGGTGTTGACCATTGCTTCGTAAACAGTGATCTCTTTCATGGCATCGAATGGCGGTACGTTCACGTCGATGTCGAGGCTGAAGGCAATAGCGCTTTCTATGAGTAAACGCAACTGAGTTTCGTTGGCTTGCATAGCGGCATAATCATTGAAGAGAACACCTAATTGTCGTTTACCTTCTGCAAAGAAATTGCCTTCACGATTGATGAACATTCGTGCGACCAGATGTCCGATATCATTGCGGCGATCGAACTTGAATGAATCAGACAGGAAATTATAGATACTGATCATGCCTACTGTCCCGCGGGATGGGTCAAGACTCACGTATCCGGTTTTCCAGACAGGATGAGCCGGTTCAAAAACAAAGGCGTTGGTGTGCATGATAAAAATGAGCAGATCTTCTCCCACTTTAATTTCTGCTTCGAAGGTTCCGCGGTCTCTGTATTGAATTTTAATACGCGGATCCTGCCCTACCACTTGTTTACGCAGATCGGTTTCTACATTTTGCAGTACCTTCTTTAAATCCTGTAATACAGCAAACGATTTATCCGTGACATCCTTGGTGAGTCCACCCTTTGTCAGAATTGTTTTTACCAGTGGAGAGCTATCTTCTGTCATCTTAATATGCGCGCGCGAAGAGCACACGTTGCGTTGAGGGGTTTCCTGTTAAAACACATTTCCCTGCTTCTTGTTTATTGTTGAGCGGGATACAACGAATTGTGGCCTTGGTCAGCTCTTTTATTTTCTGTTCTGTTTCCGGCGTTCCATCCCAATGCGCGTAAATGAATCCGCCTTTATCATCGAGGATTTTATTGAACTCTTCCCATGTATCTGCCCTGAAGGTATTCTCTTCTCTGAAATCGAGTGCCTTTTTATAAATATTATCCTGAATCTGATTGAGGAGATGTTCCACTTTTACATCGAGGTCCATCATCTGATACACGGCCTTTTCCTTTGTATCACGACGCGCTACTTCCACTGTTCCGTTTTCCATATCACGCGGACCGATAGCAATACGCACCGGCACACCTTTCAGCTCGTACTCGGCAAACTTCCAGCCCGGCTTATGTGTATCGCGGTTATCGTATTTCACCGAGATATTTTTTGCCTGCAATGCTTTCTGCAAAGGCGCTATGTATTGATTGATCTGCTCGAGCTGTTCGGCATTTTTATAGATCGGCACGATAACAACCTGAATTGGTGCCAGACGTGGTGGCAATACCAGTCCGCTATCATCGCTATGCGACATAATCAAGGCGCCCATCAGTCGGGTAGATACACCCCATGAAGTAGCCCATACAAATTCC
>JBIIRF010000296.1:0-3570 GCA_044341715.1 Bacteroidia bacterium
CGTACTAATACGTTCGGTGCTGTGCTGCGCATTCGTCACAACATGGCCTATGCAATTCATAAATATTTCAACGATCGCGGATTTTATTATCTCCACTCACCCATCATTACCGGTTCAGATGCTGAAGGAGCCGGAGAGATGTTCCATGTGACCAATTTTGATCTGAAAAATCCACCACGCACAGAAGACGGAGGTATCGACTATAGCCAGGACTTCTTCGGTAAAGAAACCAACCTGACAGTATCCGGTCAGCTGGAAGGAGAGCTTGGTGCACTGGCACTCGGAAAGATCTACACGTTTGGACCGACTTTCCGTGCTGAAAACTCCAACACTCCACGACATCTTGCTGAGTTCTGGATGATTGAACCGGAGATGGCCTTTTACGAAATCGAAGACAACATGGACCTTGCCGAGGACATGCTGAAATACCTCGTGAAATACGCACTCGACAACTGTCATGACGACCTGGAGTTTCTCAACAACATGTACGACAAAGAACTCCTCGCCCGATTGCAATCAGTCGTAGAAAAGCCCTTCACCCGATTATCCTACACTGCTGCAGTAGATATTTTAATTCCGCTCAACAACAAATTTGAATTCAAGGTGGAATGGGGAACAGATCTGCAGAAAGAGCACGAAAACTATCTCGTAGAACATTTCAAAGGACCGGTTATTCTCACCGATTATCCAAAGCATATCAAGGCGTTTTACATGAAACAAAACGACGACGGCAAAACCGTACGTGCGATGGATGTATTGTTCCCATGGATCGGAGAGATCATTGGCGGATCACAGCGTGAAGACAACTACGATAAACTTTATGCGCGCGTGAAGGAGATGGGCATCCACGAAGAGAGTCTCTGGTGGTACCTCGAAACACGCAAATTCGGTTCATGTCCGCACGCAGGCTTTGGACTCGGCTTCGAACGACTTGTACTCTTCGTCACAGGTATGAACAACATCCGCGACGTGATTCCTTTCCCACGTACGCCGAAGAATGCGGAGTTTTAATTAAGAGCTTCCGGTTTAAAGTCTGACCCATTTTAAACCGGAAACTTGAAAGTTTAAACCCCTTCTGAATGGATTTTACCCAAATTTCACACCATTCACACCCACATTCGTTATTTTCGTCCCATCGTATGCAAAAGTTAGGATTACATCAGAAGCTACTTCAAAAGCTATCGCCCCAGCAGATTCAATTGATGAAACTGTTGCAGGTGCCGACGGCTGCTTTGGAACAACGTATCAAGGAAGAACTGGAGATTAATCCGGCATTGGAAGAAGGGAGTCCGGACGACATTGCCGAAGAGGAAGCGCAGCAGGATGATATCGACGAGCGCGATGAGTTCAATGCCGAGGATGAAGAAACAGAACGCGAGGAGCGCACTGAGTCAGCCGACGATGCAGAGGCCGAAGCTTTATCGGAAGCCATCCGCAATGAAGATGTAGACGTCGCAGATTACATCGATGACGATGATGTCCCTTACTATAAATTAAACGCCAACAATTCCTCCGCCGATGATGAGCGTCCGGAAACACCGATCACCGTAAGTGTTTCCTATCAGGATAATCTCCTCGGGAATTTAGGTGTATTACCACTTGATGATCATCATTACCAATTAGCAGAACATCTCATCGGTAGTTTAGACGATGATGGATATCTCCGCCGTGATCTGGATTCTATCGTCGATGATCTGGCTTTTACCCGCAATATCCAAACGAACGAAAAAGAACTGGAGGAAACGTTAAAGGTTATTCAAACGCTCGATCCTCCCGGCATTGCAGCGCGTGATTTAAGGGAATGTCTGATGTTGCAGCTGGAACGCAAACATCTGGATCATCCACCACACGACACCGCCTATCAGATTCTCAAAGAATATTTCGAAGAGTTCTCGAAAAAGCATTACGAAAAAATTCAGCGATCGTTAAGCCTGAACGACGACGAGCTCAAAGAAGCCATCAACGAAATACTCACGCTGAATCCGCGTCCGGGTGGAGGATCAGCAGATGATACCCGCACCAGTCAGCAGATCATCCCTGACTTTATCCTCAGCGTCATCGACAACCAGCTCGAGCTGAGTCTCAACTCCAAAAATGATCCGGATTTACGCATCAGTCGTTCTTTTCAGGAGATGTTATCGACTTATGCAAAAGATAAAAAGAAAGACAGCAAGGAAGCCGTTGCATTTATCAAATCCAAGATAGATGCCGCCAAATGGTTTATCGATGCCATCAAGCAACGTCAACATACACTGCTCGGCACCATGACCGCCATCATGAATTACCAGAAAGAATATTTTCTGCAAGGAGATGAGCGCGATTTAAAGCCGATGATTTTAAAAGACATTGCAGACATGGTCGGACTCGATATATCCACTGTATCGCGGGTAGCCAATAGTAAATATGTAGAAACGCCCTACGGCACCTTCCTCTTAAAATATTTCTTTTCAGAAGGACTTACCACCGACAGCGGAGAAGAAGCCTCCAGCCGAGAGATCAAAAAAATTCTCGAAGACAACATCAGCAAGGAGGATAAAAAACATCCGCTCCCCGACGAGAAACTCGCAGAGATCCTTAACAAAGCCGGGTACAATATCGCACGCCGCACCGTAGCCAAATACAGGGAACAGATGAACATACCTGTAGCACGTTTACGGAAAGAGGTGTAAATCACTCCTATATTTGCAACATATGCGTAGTGCCTCCTACTTTATCTCATTAGTCTTTCACCCACTATTTCTTCCGTTGTATGCTACATGGCTATTGCTGAACAGTGGCAACTACCTGACCTACGCTGTACCTGATAAGTTCCAGCAATACCTCTACCTTGTCATTTTCATCAGCACTGCACTTTTGCCGGCATCACTCACCTGGATGATGTGGCAAAAAGGGTGGATAAGCAGCATGGAGATGGAGAATCGCAAAGAAAGGAGTCTGCCTTATCTGATAACACTTAGTTGCTATGTTGCAACAGCTTATTTACTGTTTCGTCTTCCGCTTCCACGATTGTTTGCATTAACGATAGTTGGTGCCGGCATTGCGATTCTTTTAGCGTTCCTTATTAATCTTCGCTGGAAAATCAGCATTCACATGATCGGTATTGGAGGCTTGATGGGATTGTTTTACGGTTATGGTAAATTCTTCCATATGAAAGTGCTGAACATTACCATCCTTATGGCCGTTGTTGCAGGAATCATTGCCGCCGCCAGACTATATCGATCCAGTCACACACCATCACAGGTATATGCTGGATTTATAGCAGGGTTCTCCGTAGAACTCGGAGTACTTTACTATCTTCAGTATTGAGTAGACGCTTGATGAAAAACATGCCAGAAAGCGAAAATCACAGCAATGAAACTGTATCGGAAAGCGGAGAATAAATCAACTAAGCGTAAATCCAGTTTGCTAATTTTTCACGAACAGTTTACGCACCAACGACACCCCCTCTTCATTGCTCATCTCCAGAATATAAACTCCTTTACTCAGATAAGAGGCATCATACTGACCATTAAAAGCACGGCTCTCGACCAGACTTCCACTTGCAGTAAGAATCCGCAGAAAAAACACACA
>JBIIRF010000040.1:0-11678 GCA_044341715.1 Bacteroidia bacterium
GTGGTAATCGGATTCAACTTCCTCAACCATTTCTATCTGCAGAAAGTCATCTGGAAATTCCAGGAAGTAACATGGCCACGCTTCAAGGAATGGTATGGACGCAAACTGGAATGGGCACTTAAATATCCCAAGACACTCGTACTTGCAACAATCGGGCTCTTCTTCTTCTCCATCTTCGCCATGGTAAAAAGAGCACCGGACGTAGTGTTCTTCCCTTCCAGTGATCCAAACTTTATCTACGCCTACATCAAAGCACCAATCGGAACCGATCAGTACGTAACCGACAGTATTGCCAAAGTTGTAGAACAGCGTGTTTACAAAGGACTCGGCAAAAACAATCCGATTGTCACCTCTGTCATTACTAACGTTGCCGTAGGTACGAACGATCCAAATGAATTTGACCCGAGCGTACAGCCACATAAAGCGAAGATCACTGTTGCGTTTAAAAAGTTCAGCGATCGAAACGGCATTTCCAGTAAACAGTACCTCACCTCTATTCGCGAAGCTGTAAAAGGAATTCCCGGAGTAGAAATCACCGTCGACCAGGAACAAGGCGGACCACCCGTCGGTAAACCGATTAACATAGAAATACGCGGAGATAAATTCGAAGACCTCGTTAAAACTTCCGAAGATCTGCAACGTTACCTGAACGCAGAAGACATCGCCGGTGTAGAGCAATTGAAATCGGATTTCGAAACAAGCAAACCGGAAATCGTATTCAACATCAACCGTGAGCGCGCCAACCGTGAAGGCATCAGCACCGCTCAGATCGGAATGGAAATCCGCAACGCTGTATTCGGAAATGAAGTATCCAAATTCCGCGACGACAACGACGAATATCCGATCCAACTGCGCTATAAATATGACCAACGCACCAATGTAGATGCATTGAAAAATTTAAAGATCACCTACCGCGACATGAACCTCGGTGGTGTAGTTCGACAAGTACCACTCTCCGCGTTCTGCGACATCGAATACAACTCTACCTTCGGCGGAATCAAACGTATCAACCAGAAACGTGTCATCACTGTCAATTCAAATGTACTCAGCGGTTATGATCCAAATGGTGTAGTTACTGCAGTACAGAAAGCAGTAGAAGCATTCCCGAAACCTGATGGCATTGAAGTAGTACTCACCGGACAACAGGAAGAACAGGCAGAAACAATGAGCTTCCTCGGAACTGCCATGCTGGTATCACTTGGACTCATCTTCCTCATTCTTGTAACCCAGTTCAACTCACTCAGCAAACCGATCATCATTCTCACCGAGATTATCTTCAGTATGATTGGTGTATTCCTTGGTTATGCCATCACCGGAATGACCATCTCCACCATTATGATGGGAGTAGGAATTGTAGCGCTTGCGGGAATTGTAGTACGAAATGGAATTCTATTGGTAGAGTTCACCGATCTCCTCAAAGAGCAAGGCGTCAACACCTGGGATGCCATCATTGAAGCAGGCAAAACACGTATGACACCGGTTTTACTTACTGCATTTGCCACCATGCTCGGATTGATTCCACTCGCTGTCGGACTCAACATCGACTTCGAAGAATTACTCACGACAGGAAACCCGCATCTCTTCTTCGGAGGAGATAGTGTAGCCTTCTGGGGACCACTCAGCTGGACCATGATCTTCGGACTCGCCTTTGCCACCTTCCTTACACTGATCCTCGTACCGGCCATGTATCTTTTAACAGAGAGAGCAAAAGCACGCTGGAACCGATTCATGGATCGCATCATGGGAAGAACTGAACCTTCCAAAGCAACTGACGAAACTGTGCTGGATGAAGCATAACATCCGGATGAAATAAACGAAAAAGGGCTGTCGGAAACGATGGCCTTTTTTTATTTACAGACTTTCAATTCTCCGATAAACACCCTCTGAAAATAGGCTCAAATTCACTTTCTTTGCACCCGTGAAACACATTCTCCTTCTCGCATTCCTCCTACTCACTTCCTATTGCAGTAACGCCCAGGAAGGACGACTGATACGAACCGAACTCTTCACCATTCCCACCGAAAAAGTAGAAGGCCCATCCGGTTACACCTTTAAAATTGCAGCCGACAGCAAGGAGAATATTGCCTTCAACGCATGTTCACGTCCATACGTATATATTTTCACGAATGCAGGAGTACAAATAGACAGTGTTAAACTTCCGAACGATAAATGTGTCCGCGCCATGGAGTTTGACGAATACGACAATCTCCTCATCATGGACAACGACGAGCAGAAAATTTACCGGTACAGCATGCAGTACAAAAAACTCGAAACACTTCCGTACGCCAAACCGGAAGACTGGTTCAATCTGCAGAATCACTATTACAAAAACTTCGAGTTACCTTCTATTCCCACCTATTACTCCAACAACGATTACTTACAGGACTTTTACTTCACCCGATTTGCCTATAGTTATAATCTCTTCTTAAACTATAAAAACGGATTCATTTACCAGGCGCATTATAATTTTCTCAAGAAGATCAACAACCACAAGACGTACGCGAACATGAAAAAGGACGACATGTGGTTATCGGATAACATCACGCCGAAGAGCAAAGTCCTGCTGGTAAACGACGACAACAAATCGGTACTCTACTACGACCGTTTCTACAACCTGATTTACGAAAACACCCAGACAGGAGCGGTAGTTGTAAATGCAGCACTCAGCTCCGGCTCTGAACCGGCCCGATTCGATTACTGCACCAATCAGAAGCAGGAAAAAGTATTTGGCATCAGCGGATTCAACAAACGGTCCATCACGATTTCCAGCTGGAGACCATAAGCGCAGTATTAATTCTTCATAGAGTATACAACCGTACTTTTCGTTTCGGTTAAACGAACATGCACCTGCATCTACAGGCCTCAAGATTTTACAAAAGAGAAAGACCGAAAATTCAGCAGCAACATTCCCACTGAAAAAACGGAATAAGCAGAAAACAAAAAACCCCATCATACGACGGGGTTCTTGAAATTTTATGTGTTACGATTAAGCTTCAGCAGCTGTCTCGAATGGTTTCACGTAAACGTATGACTTCTCATCAGACTTTTTACGGAAAACTACAGTACCATCAATCAAAGCGAAGAGTGTATGATCTTTACCGATACCTACATTGTCACCTGCACGATGTTTTGTACCACGCTGACGAACGATGATGTTACCAGCGATTACTTTCTGACCTCCGTAAATTTTAATTCCGAGGCGTTTGCTATGTGATTCGCGTCCGTTCTTGGAACTACCGACGCCTTTCTTGTGTGCCATGTTCTAATACTGTTGTTGCTTTATGAATTAAGCAGAGATTTTTTCAATTTGAATTTTAGTAAACTGTTGGCGGTGACCATTCAGTTTGCGGTAACCTTTACGGCGTTTCTTTTTAAAGACAATCACCTTGTCACCTTTGAGATGAGATAATACCTTGGCAGATACAGAAGCACCCGCAACAGTAGGAGCACCAACTTTTACCGAACCATTATTATCTACGAGCAGCACCTGATCAAAATTCACAGAGTCTCCCTCGTTTGCTTCGAGACGGTGAACAAACACAGGAGTATTTTCCTGCACTTTAAATTGTTGACCGGCAATGTTTACAATAGCGTACATGTTATTTCAGCTTATTTTCCCTTTTGGGGAGGGCAAAGATACAACACCCTTTTGTAATTAACAAATAGATGTGCAGAATTGAAGAAAAATGAATTAGTGGCTCATTATCAGTGTATTACATTTCGATTTATGTGATAAAATCACTAATCTAACGTATAAAATGTAAAAATACAGAAAAACACCCGTTCAACCTTAACTACCTCATATTCATTACAATAAGGTAAGAATCTAACGTGAACAAAGAAGATCAGCCTGAAATTCCGGGGAAAGGACAGTCTGACGAAAATTTAATGTTCGTACTTCTGACCAATAGGAAAAAGACGGAAAAGATTTCGGGGAAGGCAGGGAAATATTAGTACAATGTACACGTAGAGACTTAAACGCAGCGACCGCAGCGACCCCGCAGCGAACGCCGCGTTAAAACATCGCAAGTTGGTACACGAAACAAAAAGCCATAAGCCAATAGCTAAAGGCAAAAGGCCAACAGCCAGCCGCTAACAGCAATCGGCGGGCTAGTTGCGGCGGTTGATGAGCATCACTCCTCCTAAAATGGCGCATAAGGCGACGAGGTGAAGTGGGTGCAACACTTCTCCATCGAGTAATCCCCAGCCGAGGGCGATGATTGGCATGAGATAAGTGACGGCGCTGGCGAATAAGGGGCCGGAGGTTTTTACTAACTGGAAGTAGAGTACATTGGATAAGGCTGTTCCAAATATAGATAAGGTGGCCAGACTGAGAAACGCCATCGGTGCTCCGGGGACGGTACTGAAACGATCCAGAAAATCTGTAGTGAACAAATAGATTCCATACGGTATTCCTACTACCAGCAAACTCACGGATGATATCACTAGTGTTTCTTGTCCGGAGAGAAAAGTTTTGATGGTATTTACACTGATGCCATAACAACAAGTGGCGATGACTATCAGAAAAGCAAAAAACATATCACTGTTGATTCCTCCTCCTGATCGAATGAATACAAGTCCTGCTGCTCCTACAAATCCAATCAATACGCCGATGGTTTGTCGTGTGGTAAATTTAGAGTGAAAAAACAGGGTGCCTAACATCAAGGTAAAAACCGGAGTGAGTGCATTCAACATTCCGGCGAGATAAGAGGAAATCCGCGTTTGTGCTGTTGCGAATAAAAATGCCGGTATTCCACTTCCGACAGCTCCTACTACGGCCATGTATTTGGCATGTTCCCATTTTACTGTTTTCAATTTGCTGAATGCAAGTGGCAGGGAGGCCAGACAGGCAACAGTCATTCGAATTGCAGCTACCTGGTCGGGACGAAAGCCAACAAGTCCGCGTTTCATGAGAATAAACGAACTGCCCCAAATCAAGGTGAGTAAAATAAGCATTACCCACTTGGAACCTAAAATAATATGTGGCTTTTCAGCTGTAGTTTTTTCCATTGATTCACTTTACCGGCGTGGTAACAAAGTCGGTATTATTTTTTCTTTCCGCGTGGCACAATCGGTTTCTTCTCGTGGAAGGCTCCTTTGAAATCAGGATTCTCTTTGCGTTTCTGCTGATCGATTTCACGCAATATCTCCTGTTGTTCGTCGTAGGCAGTCTCG
This sequence comes from Bacteroidia bacterium, assembly GCA_044341715.1. Lineage (GTDB taxonomy): Bacteria > Bacteroidota > Bacteroidia > AKYH767-A > OLB10 > JAJTFW01. The sequence continues at coordinate 5,176 of JBIIRF010000040.1, forward strand.
ACGATTTCTACATTCTTTGGTACTTTTTTCTGCGGGATTTTTTGTCCGATGAGTTGTTCAATTTTTCGCAGATGATACATATCGGCTTCATTGACAAAAGTGATGCTCTGTCCTGTTTTGAATGCACGTCCTGTTCTGCCGATTCGATGTACATAATCTTCGTAGATGATGGGGGTATCGAAATTCACTACATGACTCACATCGGGAATATCGAGTCCACGTGCTGCTACATCGGTGGTGATCAGTAATCGCACGGGTTCATTTCTAAATCGGGCCATGGCATTGATCCGCGACTGTTGCGTTTTATTTCCATGAATCACGAGTACATTATCCTCGCCGTAAACCCGCTGTAAAAACTTACCGATGTTACCGGCAATCAATTTTGTTTTGCAAAACAGAATCACCTTTCTCCAGTCTTTTTCATCGTAGAGGAGATTCATCAGCAGATTGAGCTTGGTTTTCATATTCGGCACCGCATAATAAACCTGCGTCACCGTCTCTGCCGTTTTCATATCGGGTGTGATATGAATTTCCACCGGAAAATCCAGCACATCTCCGGCAATTTTCCGTACCAGATCCGACATTGTAGCAGAGAAGAGCAGGTTCTGTCGTTTCTGAGGCATTGTCTCGAGAATACGGTGAAACTGTCCGATAAAACTTTTATCCATCAACCGCTCCGCTTCATCGAGTACGAGGTACTTAATTTTGCGGGCGTTGATATGTCCGTCGAGGTATAAATCGAGATATCGTCCGGGTGAAGCGACAAGAATATCAATTCCTTTTTTGATCGCTGCGATCTGCTCCTTGGCACCTTGTCCGCCGAAGACCACCGCATAACGTAAATCGGTGTATTTTTTTAACTGTTCAATGGTTTGTCCCACCTGGATACTCAGCTCACGGGTAGGCACAATCACCAACGCACGTGCATCCATTCCCTGCGCATAGTTCAGGGTACGAAGAATTGGCAGCAGATAAGCCGCCGTTTTTCCGGTGCCGGTTTGTGCAACGCCGAGGACATCCTGACCACCTAAAATGGCCGGAATCGCTTTTTCCTGAATTGGAGTGGGCTGCGTGTAACCCATCTCCTCCACAGCGTTCAATAATTGGCGGTTTAAATTGAATTCGGAGAAAGATTTCACTCTGCGAAATTAACGAAAAAGCATTCGGGCATGAAATAATTCACATTTATATGTCGGGAACGACTTTATTCTTCGCGTTTATCCCCCAACTTCTCTCTCTAATAACGTGAAAATCAAACCTAACAATTTGGCCGGTTATATGTTAGGAATCTGCTCTCTCAAAATCGGGTTATTTGGCAACCATTGAGAGTCATACTCGTATAAAACCATTCAACAAACCGAATAATGAGCAGTTTCATGAGGAAATTCTTCCTTCTTTTAGTGATGTGGGCGGTAACGGCACCGCAAGTGATGGCGCAAAATGATTTACCATCTCCAACAGCCAATTTCCAGCAGGTAAAAAACGGCTCGCTGGTGATTCCGATGGATACCTTGAACCAGAAAAGGCCGGGGTTTTTCAATCTGAAGGCTTACGGACTGGTCAACGAGCTTCTCCAGAATGAAATCCCGATCCGTTGGGCGATCCGTTCCGGCAAAACACGGACTGCAGGTGGATCCATCGACTTCACGGTGAACGCGATGAGGGTATTTCCTGATACCGTTGCTACTGTTTCTACTTCGTTTCGTTCAGGTCCGTTTATCATAGATAGCGCCTGGGTTGACAAAGCATGGCCAATTATTACTGCATACGGGAACAATGTGCAGGTTTTTAAAGTAACTGCCAATATCAATGTCGATATTCGTTATACACTCACGCATAAGCCACGAATTCTCCTGCTGAACTCGACAGGATACGACACAATTGCTGTGAAAGTGCTGCAGGAAGCGGGGATAAACAATGCCTCCTACAAATTGAATATGCCGGCAGGAGCAGGATTTCATTCGAACGGAAGTTGGTCGCTGATTTCAGAAACGCATCTTCATACTACCGACACTGCACTCCTGAATCCTTTATTGCGTTATGCCAACGACAGAGGCGCTAACCTGGTGATGAGTTGCGCTACACTTGGCGCTATGGAAAACGCTACGTTCACCATGACAACTACCGGTGTCGATTCCTTCTCTACCGGACTCGCAGCCACAGCTTATCTTAATCCTGACTTACCAATCGCACAGTTTCAGGGAACAATATTATCTCCGAATGGTGAGTATAAACTCTGGAGGCCAAAGGTTGGTGGTGCCATGAAACCGCATACCTATGAATTCATGCGAGGTAGTTCAGGAGCATTACTCTATATAATGGCCGGCAAAAAAATGCGCCCTAATACGCTGCCGGGAGGAAATTTATTCTACATCTCCGGTCACGATCATTACCATTGGACAGCTCCTACCGGATCGATCAATGACATGAATCGTATCAACGGACGAAGAATATTCTTAAATGCCATTTTTATTCCTGCAAGTGACTCGATTGAAGGAATCGATTTTAAAACAGATGTGGCGATATCGATGGTGGCTCAACCCGGGTTCGCTGTAAAGTATGAGCCATTTAAAATTTATATCATCGCAAGGAACAATGGTCCGGGAACAGCACGCACGCTGAATGTTGAAGCTGCATTGCCGACAGGTTTATTCTACAGTTCACATACCAGCACCTATGGAACATTTAATCCGGTATCTGGTATCTGGTCGATGGATTCTCTGCAGAAAAACCAAACGGATACGCTGGTCATCACCACTATCATCAATCAGCTGGGAAATATCAGCTATACTACGGTCATCAATAATCCTTCACTGGAATACAATAAAACCAACAATACAGCAACTTTGAATTTATTTGGAGTTAGTCGTCCGGATGCAGTAAACGATACGCTGCAGTTCATGGCCGCCTTGTTTTACGATTATCCTGTCAAGAACAATGACAGCGACGAAGACACCGGTCCTATTGCCAATTCACAGATCATCGCCGGACCCTTTCACGGAACAGCGTTCATTCTGAATGGCGACAGTATCCGCTATACATTAGGCGCAGGATTTACCGGAATCGATAGTCTGCGCTATGTCACTTGCGATAATTATCCCCTCTGCGACACCGCCTGGTTTTTTATAGTAGTATCATCGCCATTGCCTGTCAACCTGATTGGCTTCACCGGATACAGAGCTGACAATGAAATACAACTTTTCTGGAATACGCTCTCTGAAAAGAACAATGATCGTTTCGAAATTGAACGAAGTTTCGACGGAAAGATTTTTGAACGAAGAGGAACAGTAGCCGGAAACGGAACCACCAATATTCCAAGCTCCTACAAGTTCAAAGACAGCGACAACAGTGCGCCTATACTCTACTACCGTCTTTCACAATACGACCACGACGGAACCCGAACAATCTCTAACAGCATCGCCTTACCGAAGAAATCCGGAAATGGTTTTGCGGCAACGGTCTATCCGAATCCGGGAGATGGAACTTTGCAGGTAATTAAAGCAGAAGGAGTAAAAGGAGATCTGAATTTTGCGCTCTATGATTTAAGCGGAAGAATGATCTTCACCGAAACATGGACACCCGATGAAAACGGATTTATCACCGATCTGTTCAATGTTAATCATTCGCTCGCTGCCGGTACTTACATGGCTACTTTTCATACCGAGACAGAATCCCGCAGTATAAAGCTGGTAGTTCGATAAGAAGTCCTACCCTTTCCGGATCACAGCACCAAGTTTGGATTCGAACTGTTTCATCAGTTTATCCATAACGCCATCAATCTGCTTATCCTGCAAAGTCGCTTCATCATCGCGCAGGAGGAAACTCACTGCATACGATTTTTTGCCGGCTTCAATCTTATCTCCTTCGTACACATCAAACAAATTAACACCGCGCAGGAGTTTCGGCTCTGATGCGTAGGCTATTTTCTCTAGTTCACTGTACGCTACTTTACGATCGAGCAACATGGAAAGATCACGACGCACCTCGGGGAACTTCGGCGGACCGGGAACAACTTTATCAGCAGTATTCAACACCTTTAACAACGAATCAAAACGAATATCGGCATACCATACCGGCTGTTGAATATCACTTGCCTTCAGCACTTGTTTCTTCACGAGTCCAGCCGCACCGAGCATCGTTTTACCGGAATACCAGGAAACTGCATACTCCATTCCGGCCACTTCTTCCTCTTTAATGGTCAATTCTTGTCGTGAAGGAATTCCGGCAGCGATAAAGAGATTTTCTATAACAGATTTCAAATAGTAAACATCATACGAAGCACTCTTTCCTTTCCAGTGTTCACCATTCACATCACCGGTAAGCCAAACGCTCAGATGATGCTCTTCGAAATAACGTCCTTTGGATTTCGCATAGGTCTTTCCAAACTCAAACAACCGAAGTTCTTTTTGCTTACGGTTGATATTATATAGAATCGCTTCGAGTCCGGTCATCAACATCTGATGGCGCAACAAAGCCAGATCATTCGACAAAGGATTCAGCACCGTCACCGGTTCGATACCTTCAGGAAGCTGCATCACTTCCGTATGAGCCAGACGAGATAGACTATTCGTTAAAATCTCGCGGAAACCATTCGCCACTAAAAAAGTGGAGACGCGATCGGTGATTTCTTCCGGATCAGGTTTGCGTATTTTCCCGGGTGTAATGGAGATCTTTTTCGGTAAGTCGATATTGTTATATCCGTAGATGCGCAACACTTCCTCTGCCACATCGGCGGGACGTGTAACATCTACTTTAAACGGCGGCACTTTCAGCAAGAGCCAATCAGACTGATCCTCTTCAATGGTAATACCGAGGCTCTCGAGAATATCCATCACATCATGACGTGGAATTTCATCGCCGATGATTGTATTGAGATATTCAAAACTCAATGGAACTTTTGTAGGCTCTACAGGAACAGGATAAATATCTGTCATTGAGCCAACCACTTCTCCACCACAAATTTCTGCAATAAGAATAGCGGCCAACTTGAGCGCATGCACCGTCATATTCGGATCGGTTCCGCGTTCAAATCGAAACGATGAGTCAGTATGCAAACCATGTGCTCTGGCTGATTTGCGTACATGCACCGGATGAAAATATGCGCTCTCCAGGAAGAGATGAGTAGTGTTATCTGTCACTCCTGAATCCATTCCTCCAAAAACACCCGCAATACAAAGTCCGCCTTCTGCATCAGAAATCATCAGCTCATGTCCTTCGAGCTTACGTTGAGTTTCGTCAAGCGTGGTGAACATTGTTCCCTTCGGCAAATTTCCAACGATAATTTTCTGACCACGAATTTTCGCAGCATCAAATGCATGCAATGGTTGTCCGAGATGCAGCATCACATAATTGGTAATATCCACCACATTGTTGATCGGACGCATGCCCACACTCTTCAACTTATGCTGTAGCCATTCGGGAGAAGAACCAACTTTTACATTGCGTATTTCGAGACCTGAATACCGTGGACAAGCCGTTGCATCGCTGATCTCAACAGCAATACTATTGGTACCATTTCCTTCGCGAAAATCCCGCAGATCAGGAGAACATATTGCAGCTTTCGTGCTTCGGGCCAACAATGCTTTTATATCGCGCGCTACTCCCAGATGAGAAGCAGCATCCGCACGATTCGGTGTTAAACCAATTTCAAAAATCCAATCCTTGCTTATATTAAAATATTCCGCAGCAGGCATTCCGGCTTCCAGATTATCGGGAAGAATCATAATACCGGCATGAGAAGTTCCCAAACCAATTTCGTCTTCTGCACAAATCATCCCCTCTGAAACTTCTCCCCGAATTTTAGACTTCTTTATTTCGAAAGGCTCTCCTCCGGCAGGATACAACTTTGCACCGGGCAAAGCCACCACTACAGTTTGTCCCGCAGCCACATTGGGTGCACCACAAACGATATGACGCGGAGTTCCGTCGCCTACATTCACTGTAGTCACACTCAATCTATCAGCATTCGGATGACGCTCGCATGTGAGTACTTTTCCGATCACGATGCCTTCAAGTCCGCCCTGAATGCTCTCCCAAAAACTGAGATGCTCCACCTCTAGTCCGCAATCGGTAAGTGCCTGTGAAAGTTCTTCCGGTGAATAAGGCATTTCAATGAACTCCCGGAGCCAATTGTAAGATATCTTCATAATAATTCTGCCTGTGGGCGGACAAAGTTACCAAAAGGGCGTCAGGTATAAAAATTTAAAACCCCGGCAAGTCATGACGACAAGCGGGGTTTTAACCTGAGAGAGAATAGATTATCTTCGGAGTATCACAAATCCGTTCAGCGGAGTACTTCCATCCTTAAGATCAAGGACATAGTAGTAAGTTCCATTTGGAAGCTCCTCTCCTACCCTTACAAGATCGGAATTGGAGAAACCGTTCCAGGTATTGTCATATTTATCCATTTCGAACACCAGCGATCCCCAGCGATTGAAAATCTTCAGGTTGGCGTTCGGATATTTATCGATCTGATTGATGACAAAGAAATCATTGACGTTATC
>JBIIRF010000297.1:0-3562 GCA_044341715.1 Bacteroidia bacterium
TCGGCATACTCGCAGCAGGTTTAATCATCCTTCGCAGCAGGAAGATACTTCAATCTGCACTCTTTGAAAACCGAAATATTAGTCCGGCCCTTATCTACTGCTCCACCACTGCGATTATACTCTACACCATCGCATTTGCACGAGTACCTTTGAAATCGGCGTTTATCATTCCGATAGTTCCCTGGTTGCTGATACTCTTAGCCATGTTGCTTCAGGAAAAAGCATTTCGCAACGTTGCATTACTTTTTATGATTGGCTCCTTCTTCTTTGGCGTAAACTTAGCAGAAGCAAAACGAGGTTCAGCGGTAAGTCGGTTCAGTTACACCACCACTATCAGCGGACAACAAATAGCCATCGACCCTCTCAACGGATTGATGCTGGCAGACCAAAGCAAACGACAACAACGCAGAGCATTTATAGACAAAGTCATTGCTGCACGAAACCGCACTCAGGAAAAAACAGTACTCATTACAGGATGGTGGCAAGCGGATCTGTTAGTTTACGGACAAGATCAAAACAATGAAAAAGTAATAGTCAGGCACTACATAGACGAACCCGAGTTAGCGTGGTATCACAATAATGGATATCGTATTTTTTATCTCGAAGACCAAGGCCAATACAACGATCTGCGCTTCAACAAAGAATTCACTGAAAAATACGCCAGCGCTTTTCCGCTCTAACAAATCATAGAGCAGGCTTCAGTGCTTCATACTCCATCACTTTATCGCGCCACTCCTGCGGAACAGGGATCGTTTTATTTTCTGTATAATCGAAACAGACCTGCACCGATTTCCCGATAGCCGCCACGGAAGTATCTCCGCCAGAAGTACGGGTAATCACATATTCCACTTCAAAACTGGATCTCCCCAGGCGGGAGACACGTGAATGGACCCAAACTTCATCCTCCAATAAGATCGGACTTTTATAATCGATTTCCGTATGTGCCAGAATAATTCCCTGACGCACCCAGTCGATACTCCCCTCCACTACCTCCGCAAAATAGGCCATCCGCGCCAGTTCAAAATAAGTAATATGGTTCGCATTATTCACATGCCCCATTTTATCTACATCTTTAAACCGTATCTGGATACGGGTCTTATGCTTAAATCCATCCATTATTATTCCCATTAGCTGACAAAGATAAACCTAACAACGTTCGAAAAACTATAGTATTTTAGCCGTATAAAGAAATAACATGAAAAACCGCCACTTTCTACTACTTACCCTGATCTTCCTCTCAGCCTGCAAACAATCAATCGTAGGTGAAGGGCCCCTCGTAAAACAGGTACGTACCATCGGTGAATTCAACGAGCTGGAGCTGGATATGTCGGCCAAGGTAACTTTCATCGTAGCAGACAGCACCTCCATGGTAATTGCCGCACAGGAGAATCTGCTAGACAACATTAAAACCGATCTGAAAGGGGAAAAGCTTGAAATATCAACACGACATGGGTTTACCACCAACAAGCCTATTGAGATCATAATGACATTGCCATCACTCGACGCAATCACGGTAAACAGTTCCGGTGAAGTCATTGGCATCAACACATTGCATGGTGACAATCTCGACCTCAAAATAGTTGGATCCGGAGATATCAAACTAAACATCGACATGAAGAAAACCGATATCCGCATCAACGGATCGGGCGATGTAAAACTCAGAGGAACCTGCGAGACCGCCACCACCCAAATCAATGGCTCAGGTAACCTCGAAGCAGAAGAGCTCATCACTGAAAAGACGAAAATTGCAATCAACGGATCAGGTGATGCAGCTGTACATGCTACCGGAAAACTCAATGCAAAAATTATCGGCAGTGGCGACATCATTTATTCCGGAGAACCTACAGTAATCACAGAAATCTCCGGAAGCGGAGACGTAAAGAAACGTTGAAGAACTGTGCGGATTCAGCAGCCGAAGCATTAAATTTGCAGCCAGTCACTCCCTTGAACAAGCCACGACTCCTCTTCCTCACCTCACGATTCCCTTATCCGCTCGAGAAAGGAGACAAGCTACGTGCCTATCATTTCATCCGACAACTCAGTCACCAGTTCGATATTTACCTCTTTGCCCTGAACGAACATCCACCGGAAAAGAAAAACATCGAAGCCCTTCAGCCCTGGTGCAAGGAGATCGAAACCGCTGTCATTACCAAAGCAGATTCCATTAAATCGATGTTAACACGACATCATTTACCTTTTCAGGTGGCGTATTTTTACACCACAGCAGCACAAAAAAAACTAAATGCATTTGCGGAGCGCACACAACCGGAGATGGTGTTCTCGCATCTGATCCGAACGGCTGAATACGCAAGGAAGTTGCCCTTAAAAGTCAAGGCACTCGACTACATGGACACCTTTTCCAGAGGCATAGAGCGACTCAATGAAAAAGGACCGCTATGGATGAAACTACCAACGAAAGTAGAACATCAACGGCTGCTGCGCTATGAAAACGAGGTATTCAACGATTTCTCCCACCATTTTATCATCTCAGCACAGGATCGCGACTTCATACCACATCCGGAAAAAGCCACCATTGATGTTATACCGAACGGAGTAGATTTTCACTTCTTTCATCCAATTGAACGAGAGAAAAAGTACGACATCCTCTTCAACGGCCACCTCAGTTACCCGCCCAATATTGCATCTGCAGTGTATTCAGCAAAAGAGATTTTTCCCGCTTTAAAAAAAATTCACCCTGCTGCCTCATTGCTACTTGCAGGAGCCAATCCGGTACAAAAAGTAACCGCACTGGAAGAGCCGGGCATAAAAGTACAGGGATGGATGGACGATATACGAGACGCGTATGCGGAAAGCAGAGTCATGATTGCACCCATGTTAATCAGCATTGGACTACAGAATAAAATTTTGCAAGCCATGGCCATGAAGATCCCTTGCGTTGTATCACCCAATGCCAACAATGCCTTAGGTGCGCGACATGGAGAAGAAGTATTTGTAGCCGACAATCCGGAAGAATACGCCCGTTACATTCACTTACTGCTCACTAACGCCGAAGCATATACGCAAATGGCAGAAAAGGCCTCCAGATTTGTCTTTGAACATTTCAGCTGGGAAAGTCACTCCTCCTCTATTTATAAAAAGCTGACCGGGCAGACAAAATAGACATTAGCTATCAAGCGAATCTATTTCCACCTCAAACATCTTCACTACTTCTGTAATTACACGCTGTAATACTTCCAGATCCTCCCTTAACTGCTCACTGGTTCTTTTCTTATCACGATACCCTTCGATATTCCGGATCACATCTTTCAGCGAATGAATAGCCACACCATCCAGCGTAGGTTTAATTTTATGCGCCAGTGTACTCACTGCCTCCATTTCACCCTTTTCAAAATGCAACTGCATACGATCCACGATTGGAGGGATAGACTCCACAAAAATTGTCAGCATTCTTCTGATAAAGGCTTTATTTTCCGGCTGGTCACGCTTCAAAGAAGACAGATCATAAAGCGCCTCTGACATGACCACCGGCCGTTTTCGTTGCGGGAACTTCCGCTTGCTGATGTTTGACCCGAGACGATCTTTATACTTAATATGCAATGCG
>JBIIRF010000298.1:0-3560 GCA_044341715.1 Bacteroidia bacterium
GCCACTACAAGTACGGCCGCTGCCATCCCTGGATTGAAACCACCGAACAAACACGGAAATATTCGCTACATCTCCTCACTGATATCGACTTACCCTGGGAAGATGATCCGCTACGTGAACATCCCGGACATCGACTTGAATTATTCAGCATTTACTACAGAGAACTACTTCAAAAACCGGAATCTTTTTTCCTTATTCGAGGAATTGGAGAAGAGCGACTACAGAGTGCGATCCGTAATCTCCAGTCCGAACTGAATAAACGATCTGCCGGCCATTAGGACGATTTCAGGGCGGATTTTTCTCCCCCGTTTCACTACAGATTGCCAAATAGATGCTACCTTCGCGGGCTGAAACTTAGATTCCCTACTTATGAAAATCTGCAACAATATTCTCGAAGCAATTGGCAATACGCCGCTGGTTAAACTGAACAAAGTAACCGCGGGAGTAAACGCAACGGTGTTGGCCAAAGTAGAGACTTTTAACCCCGGCAACTCGATCAAGGACCGTATGGCCCTGAAGATGATTGAAGATGCTGAAGCGGCAGGTATTCTGAAGCCGGGCGGTACCATCATTGAAGGCACCTCCGGAAATACAGGAATGGGTCTGGCCATTGCGGGAATCGTGAAAGGCTACAAGTGTATTTTCACCACTACCGACAAGCAATCGAAGGAGAAAGTGGATGCCCTGAAAGCATTCGGTGCCGAGGTGATTGTTTGTCCGACCAATGTTGAGCCGGAAGATCCCCGTTCCTACTACTCTGTCGCCAAGCGTCTTGCAAAGGAAATCCCAAATGCTTTCTACCCGAACCAATACGATAACCTGAGCAATCGTCAGGCGCACTATGAGCAAACCGGTCCGGAAATCTGGGAGCAGACCGACGGAAAAATCACCCATCTGGTAGTTGGAGCCGGAACAGGCGGAACAGTGACCGGAACAGGGATGTTTTTGAAGGAGAAAAATCCGAACATTAAAATCTGGGCGATCGACACCTACGGATCAACCCTCAAGAAATACCATGAGACAGGGAAGATCGACCTCACGGAGATTTATCCCTATGTCACAGAAGGTATCGGCGAAGATTTCATTCCCGAGAACTACAAATTCGATGTGATTGATCATTTTGAAAAGGTAACCGATAAAGACGCTGCCATCTACACCCGCGAACTTTGCCGCCAGGAAGGAATCTGGGTAGGTAACTCAGCAGGATCAGCCATTGCGGGACTCCTCCAGCTGAAAGATCAGCTAAAGCCAACCGACGTAGTAGTAGTTATTTTCCACGATCACGGCTCACGTTATATCGGCAAGATGTTCAACGACGAATGGATGCGTAAAATGGGCTACATCGACAAAACAGGCATGACAGCTCAGGATGTTGTGAGCGCGCGCCAGAATGTAGAAATGACTACGGTGGATAAAAATGAAACCGTAGGAAACGCATTAAAGCTGATGATGAATCATAATTTCTCTCAGCTTCCTGTTACCTCTGACGGACGCATTGTTGGATCTATCTTCGAAAACAAAGTGATGGGTCTGCTGCTCGAATCGCCTGATAAAAAAGATACACGCGTAGAAGAAATCATGAGTGCGGCACTGCCCTTCGTCGACATCTCTACACCGATCGATACTTTAGCAAAGATGGTAAGCGGCGAATACGAAGCCATTCTGGTGAAAGATTTCAAGCGCGATAAAACGTATATCATCACACGCTCTGATCTGGCGGAAGTGACCCTGCGATAATCAAGTTCTTTTAAATCCGGAGGAAAATCTCAGCGATGACACTTCGGAAAATTTGAAACCAGCATGTCCAGCTTCACCGATCAATTAGGAAGAACCATCACCCTTCCGGCCATACCACGTCGGATTATTTCCCTGGTTCCCTCACAAACGGAATTGCTGGCTGATTTGGGGTTGGAACAAGAGGTGGTGGGCATCACCAAATTCTGCATTCATCCAGACCGATGGTTTCGGGAGAAGCAACGCGTTGGTGGTACTAAAGATTTCAAAGCAGATCGTATTCGCGCCCTGCAACCCGACCTCATCCTTGCCAACAAGGAAGAGAATACCGAAGAGGGATTGCGCGAGTTAATGGAAGAGTTTCCGGTTTGGGTGAGTGATATCCGCACCCTCGGCGATGCTTTGGAAATGATAGATGCAGTCAGCAGGATGTGCGGGCGGGCGGAAGAAGGACAAACACTCCTCCACGCCATCAACACCGGATTTCAGCAACTCGACACAGCGGATTCATCCGAGCGTCCGACCGTAGCCTACTTCATCTGTCAAGAGCCCTGGATGTTGGCAGGCACCGACACCTTCATCTCCGACATGCTGCAACGTTGCGGATGGCAGAATTACACCGACCAGCCTCGTTATCCCGAAGTAGATCCGTCACAACTGCAAACGCATCCACCCGACTATATCTTCCTCTCCTCCGAGCCTTTTCCTTTCAGCGAAAAACACCTCTCAGCGGCACAGGAGCGTTGGCCCTCCTCCACCATATTGCTGGTAGACGGCGAATACTTCAGCTGGTACGGTTCGAGGTTAAAAAATGCGCCTTCGTACTTTAATTCGCTCAGACGGCAACAATGAACACATGACCTGAGCCCTAATTCACCTATTTTTGCCACGAGCTTATGAACCGCCTGCCATTTTCCCTGTTTTTGCTGACCTTACTTCTCTGCGTACCGAACACGTTGGTACATGCGCAGAAAGTAGGACTTGTACTCAGCGGAGGAGGTGTACGCGGCATTGCCCACCTTGGAGTGATCAAAGCTCTCGAAGAAGAAAATATTCCCATTGATTACGTTACCGGAACTTCCGCCGGAGCATTGGTAGGAAGCATGTATGCCATTGGTCTCTCGCCAAAGCAAATGCAGATGGTGATGACGCGTCCGGAATTCATCCGCTGGGCTTCGGGCGAATACGACGAAGAAATCGACTACTACTTCCTCGAGCGACCGGAAGATGCAGGTTGGGTCACCATCAAACTCTTCTTCGACTCCATCCTCCGCATGCAGCTACCGAGTAACGTGGTAAATCCCGCCGAAATTGATTACGGATTAATGGAACGCATGGCCGCACCCAATGCAGTTGCCAAATACAATTTCGATAGTCTGCTTGTACCATATCGATGTGTTGCAGCAGATATCACCGACAAAAAACCGATTATCTTTTCTAAAGGCGATCTTGCACAAGCAGTAAGAGCCAGTATGGCCTTTCCATTTTATTTCTCACCTGTATATCTCGACAATCATATTCTCTACGATGGTGGCATTTACAACAACTTCCCTACGGATGTCATGCTTCGTGATTTCAACCCCGACATCATCATCGGCGTGAGCGCAGCCGGATTACCCGAGTTACCGGGAGAAGGAAATTTTCTCAGTCAGCTGAAAACCATGATTCAGCAAACCACATTGTACGATGTTCCACGCGATCAGGACATCCTCATTGAACCTGCTATCAGTGACATCGGCACCTTTGAATTCGGCAGTATACAATCGGCCATCGACAGCGGATATGCGATCACCAAACGAATGATGCCACAGATCAAAGCAAGCATC
>JBIIRF010000299.1:0-3555 GCA_044341715.1 Bacteroidia bacterium
TATCCAAATGCATCCTACTTATGGACAGTAAATGGCAGCCCTTACTTTGCAGGAGGAAATATTCTCTACCCACCATATCCGCCCGGCAACTATGAATGTACGCTAACAAACGCATGCGGATCAAATACAGTTGGAGGATTTTATATTTCAAGTAATCCTCAAACCGGCGGTATCGGCGATGAAATAAATTATTCAGGGAATGCCAATAGCTGCGGTACTGGCTCCAGTTTGTATATGGAAGCACCATTCGGTTCTACAGGTCCATATGTATGGATGCTAAACAGTATCCCAATACCCGGCGCAACAACATCCTCCTATACAGCGACACAAAGTGGATCCTATTCACTTACATTTTACAACCCGTATTGCTTTCAAACTATCACTACCCAGGGATTAGTTGTTACATTAAACACTGCCGCTCCTGTTTTAACAGCTCCAAACGGAAATTCATCCTGCAGTGGCTCTGTATTATTGAGTGCAACATCAAACAGCACTTCAGGTGCAATGTTTGAATGGTACAAAGATTACACAGTCATTGTACCCTCTTCCTCATCAACAACTTTTAATGCTACACAAAGTGGTCGTTATCGTTGCAGAGTATGGGACCCGGGTTGCGGCCTTGCATTCACCAACTGGATAGATGTAACCATTAACACACCTGCGCCTGTTGTGACAAGTTCCGCCGGTCAGATATGTTCAGCCAACACAGCCACCTTCACTTGCTCACCAAATGCACCATCGCTTTACACTTATCAATGGTACAGAAACGGAAATTTAATATCAGGAGCAAATACGTACAGCTATTTTACAAACCTGGCGGGAACTTACCATTGCAACATGACCAATAGCTGCACAACCATTACGTCCAACGCGCAGGTATTGTCAGTTATTACCTCTCCAACCGCTTCCATTACTCCACCGCCAATTACTACTATCTGTAATCCGGGAACCATCACCTTAAACGCTTTACTGCAGGCTGGTGCTACCTATCAATGGTATAACAATAACAGTCAGTTGGCAGGTGCTACCGGAGTTTCATATACAGCAAATGCAGCTGGGAATTACAAAGTAGTAGTAACAAGTAATGGATGCAGTGCTACCAGTGCAATTATTAATTTAACTGCAGGAACCGGTCCTTCCACCACTATCACATCTACAGGCTATCCGCAAATTTGTCAGGGAGAAATATACTTACTCAAAGCACCATCTACAGCAGGATACACTTATCAATGGAAAAAGAACAACCTGAATATTTCAGGAGCAACAGATTCGATTTATGGAGTAACCACAAGCGGGGCTTACACTGTACAAGTAACAAATATTTGCGGTGCCCTGACTTCAACTTCAGTAAATGTAGTAGTTAAAGCAAAACCGGCAGCTACAATTACTCCCAACGGACCTTTGAGTTTCTGCGCAGGCGACAGTGTACAATTTCAAGCTTCTACCGGTACCGGCTATACGTACTTGTGGAAACGCAATTCAAACATTACAACAGGAGCTGTTTCGTCTTCATACACCGCGAAAACAGCAGGTTTCTATAAAGTCGGTGTAACTTCTCAATTTGGATGTTACAAAGAGTCATCTGGCTTAACAGTTACAGTGCCCTGCCGCGAAGATGGAAGTTTTACCTGGGAGAATGCTGTATCTGTGTTCCCTAACCCTTCCAGCATTGGATTTGAAGTTTCCATTCAAGCAAATTCACAGGAGCAATTACTTTCTATTGTTTGCGTTGATCTGCAAGGAAGAGAAGTTTCATTTACATGGACACCCATTTCCGAAAACCGTTATTTGCTAGATGGATTATCAGCCGGTATGTATTTGCTTCGGGTGAATGGAGAGAATATCAATACTACGAAAAGAATAATTAAACTATAAAATTGAACCGGCGAATACAGCGTAATCTGCATTCGCCGGTTCAATTTTATTATTTCTGAATTACTACTTTCTGATACAACTCGTGGTTGTTCATTTGTACCTGGAGCATAAAAATACCATCCGGTAAATCCGCTGCATTAAAAAATACATTGGACTTACCTGCAGCCACTTTATGTTGACCCAGATCAGCTACAATTCGTCCGGTCACATCTAACAGCTTTACATTTACAAGAGAAGACTGAATCATTTCCAAAGGAATGCAGGTAATTCCGCGGCAAGGATTCGGGAACACATCACCCATTTGAACAGATGCAGTAACATCGTTAATGGCAGTGGTACCTGTCACATCGAACTTCCACCAACCGGAAGGAGCCGGCATAGGACGAACTTGTGATTTACCACTCACCGAACTTGCACCGATATAATAATACACCGTTGTTCCCGCAGATTGAGCAGGAATTGCTCCCGTATAAATATTGGCAGTACCCGATGGAGTTAAGACTACACTTTGCCAGGCTTGTGTTGTGTCGGTAGTCCAGAACAAGGTAGCTGTATTCACCCCACTGCGATGTTGAATTCTTGCTCCAACGGGATAATCATTAACAGTATCAGTAGTATTTTCTAGTTGTTGATGACTAATCAATAATGGATCATTTGTCCCCAATTCCTTTGTAATGCAATGCAGCGCACCCAATGCACCTATCATCCCTGCACAATTAATCGGAGTAATGGTATATCCGGGTAATTGATTGCGGTAAATGTTCAACGCAACAGTATCTTCCGGAATACCATATACAGGAACAATAATTGTTTTATTGATGATCGAACTATTGGTATAGGTAAAATAATCGCCACCGTTGTTCGGGTAAAGATTATTATCATCCGGCATTGGAATACGCACCACTTTATACGGAGTACCATACACCGAGTTGAAGTTATTCACTACATACAACAGGTTCGCTTCAATCTGCGGACCGTCTGCCACGCCATTCGGATACTGACCCACGAGCAACGTTTGCTCATCCAGCAACTTCATGTGCATATCGATGTGATGAATAACATCGTATGGCAGCTTCGTCATTTTTATATAGCGATTGATCCCCATAAACTGCAACATGATAGAATCAATTTCTGCAGCTGTATGATTAATGCCAAATCCACCTATCGGAGAATTTTCCTCAAGAATCAATTCAGAAGAAAACCCGGTTCCGAATCCGTCAGTCATAAAATTTCCGCCTGTATGAACCAGATCAAAAGGAGCAGTAGTGGTTTGATACAATGGAGTTCCAAGGTAATTGGAAATAGCAACAGGAACGGCATCATCTTGTGGTCGCGGACGGTTATAAATCCAGTCGATGGTAATCAATGAATCAACATCATTTGTGTAGGCACTCCATGGACCATAATCGCGCGACCAAACAGAATTCAGGGGCGAATTCAGAAATGTCACATTCACTGTGTCCACTCCACCGGCAGCGAGATAGTTGATTAAAGAAGACTGCGTATCGGGCGTATTATAAACGATAATAACACGCGTTTCCTGTTTCGCTGCTCTTACAATTTCACGAAGAATCGAAGGATAGGACTTCCATCCGACCATCAACGCCTGCAGTTCTTCCCATTCAGCGATTGTACGAACCGGACTAGCGGGAGGCGTAACCGAAAAAATATTCGGAAGAG
>JBIIRF010000301.1:0-3551 GCA_044341715.1 Bacteroidia bacterium
GAAGTGAATGGCAAAACCGTACAGTTTACTGTCCCCGAACAAAATGTTTCCACCAATATTCAGGTACAGGCAGAAGGATTGAATAGGTCTGATGCCGGCAAAGGAAAATTTTCCATCAGCATCGCCAAAGGACTCAAGTGTACAGAATGTAACAACGGAGCACCGGCACTTAAATTTGAAGGCAATTTGTATCCGATAAACAATCTGGAGATAACAGGAACTGAAACCGATTTTGAAAACGGAGAAGGCATCATTCGCATATTTACCAATCAGCCTGTGCTCATGGCAGATATTGAGAAGCTTATAAAGATAGAACCTACTATTGTCTATCGGGTAGAAACGCTGGAGTCCGGCATACTTCTCCGCGGAGGCTTCACTGCAGGATCCGCCTATGAGCTGGCTATCAGCAATAAGATTCAGGGATTATTAGGAGGCAGTCTGGAAAACGACTACTTCGCCACCGTAAACTTCGGAGAACAGGAGCCGGGAATTACGTTCGTGCATGCGAAAGGAATGTATCTAACGTCGAAGGGTAGCCGAAAAGTAGCACTACAAATAGTAAACATGCCGAAAGTCAAGGTATCGGTACATAAAATCTACGAGAATAATATCCTCGCCTTTATGCAGAACAACCGCTACAACGACTGGTACGATGACGAAGAATCGAGTGTGTTCAGCTACAACGATTATGATCTCGACCGCTTTGGTAACCGCATCCTCGATCAGGAATACTCCTCCAAAGATCTTCCCAAACAGAATGGCATGAGTTTATTGAGCCTCGATTTTCAGGACGATGTGCCTTTCAGAGGAATTTATCTGATCACCGCAAGATCTTCCGAAAACCAATGGATCAAGGCCAGTAAGATGGTTTCCGTGTCGGACATCGGACTCATTGCCCGAAGTGGAGAAAACGAAGTATATGTGTTCGCCAACTCGGTAAAAGAAGCGACGCCCATGCAAAAAGTAACCATCAACATCATCTCCTCCAACAACCAGGTATTGTTCACCGGCACGACTAACGGTGACGGAGTGGTGAACTTTAAAGGTTTAAAAGATAAATACAGTGCATTTCGTCCGGCACTCATCACCGCAAGAAGCGGCAACGACTTCAACTACATGCTGCTTTCCGACACCCGTGTTGAAACCAGCCGCTTTGAAACCGGAGGCTATCGCGACAACTCCACCGGATACATGGCCTTTATCTACGGCGACCGTGAATTATATCGTCCGGGAGAAACCATTCACACCAATATCATCGCCAGAACACGAAACTGGAAACCACTCAAGGCGGTCCCGGTAAAGATTCGTCTGCTCCAACCCAACGGACGTGAATTAAGTGTTCAACGCAAAACATTGAATGCACAAGGTGCCTCCGCACAGGATTTCATTTTACCTGCCGGCACAGCAACTGGAACTTATACACTGGAGCTTTATACTGCCAACGATGTATTGCTGAACAGTAAAAACATCAGCGTTGAAGAATTTATGCCCGACCGAATCGCCGTTAAAGTAAGTTCCAATAAAACCGATTATATACTGGGAGATTCTGTTCAACTGAAAGGAAGTGCCGCCAATCTGTTTGGAACACCTGCTGTCAACAGAAAATACGAAGTACAGTTCAACCTCAATAAAGTTGCCTTCCAACCAAAAGGCTATGAAAGCTTCAATTTCTATATACGTGGTATTGACAATGTAGGATTCCCTTCCGTTTTCAAAGAAGGTACCACTTCCGCTACTGGTGATTTCGCAGCTTCGATGTATCTCGATCCTTTATACCGTGAAACAGGAAAACTGCAGGGAAGTGGATTCGTCACTGTTTTTGATGAAACGGGACGCCCTGTCAACCGAAGTGTTGTATTCAATGTTGAGACACAGAAATATTATTATGGATTGAAGACGAGCGAATATTATGCTGGTGTTGGACAATCGATGCAACTGGGCATGATCTCTCTCAACAGTGCCGGACAACCAGCGCCATCCACAGCAAGGATGCAGATTATCAAAGTAAATTATCAGAACATCCTCAGCAGAAGTTATGGCGATCGCCTGCATTATATTTCACAGCGACAGGAAAAAGTACTACAGGATCGACAGGTTAGTCTTGGAAACAAAGAGCTCATCACACCATTTACACCAACAGAATCCGGAGAATATCTTGTGCGATTAAGTTTACCCGGATCTGATCGTTATGTGGAAGAACAGTTCTATGCCTATGGTTGGGGTTATACCGGATCAACTGCCT
The DNA here is from genome assembly GCA_044341715.1 of Bacteroidia bacterium. Taxonomy (GTDB): domain Bacteria; phylum Bacteroidota; class Bacteroidia; order AKYH767-A; family OLB10; genus JAJTFW01. The sequence continues at coordinate 2,243 of JBIIRF010000301.1, forward strand.
TTGCAGTAAACACCGAAGGAACCATTGATATCACCACTGATAAAACATCTTATCAACCCGGCGAAAAAGCAAAAGTCCTTTTTAAAACGCCCTTCAACGGACGCTTACTGATTACTGTAGAACAACAGGAAGTTATCCGATACTACACCCTGAATACAGATAAAAAAGCAGCTGAACTTCAACTCCCTATTGACGGTGAATTCCTGCCGAACATCTATATAACGGCTACGCTATTCCGAAAAGTTGATGATGGAAGTATTCCGCTGACAGTTGCGCATGGTGTAGCGCCGGTGATGGTTGAAGAAAAAAACAATCTGCTTCCACTAACCATTGTTGCCGCAGAGAAATCAAGAGCAAATACGAAACAACAAATTACTGTAAAGACAAAACCTTCGAGCGATATCGAAGTGACTATTGCGGTAGTCGATGAAGGAATTTTACAGATCAGAAATACAGCAACTCCTGACCCTTATAAATTCTTCTACCAGAAAAAAGCATTAATGGTTGACGGGTATGATCTCTATCCTTATCTCTTGCCAGAATTAAAAATGCGGAGATCAAGCACCGGTGGAGACGGATATGATCTGGCGAAGCGGGTGAATCCTATCACCAATAAACGTGTAAAGCTGATCACTGCCTGGAGCGGACAATTACATACCAATGCACAAGGTATCGCAACTTATCAAATGGACATCCCTTCCTTCAGTGGAGATCTTCGGGTGATGGCGGTTGCGTATAAAGATGGAGCATTTGGATCAGCAGAAGCACATATGAAAGTAGCAGATCCTGTTGTAATCAGCAGCGCACTGCCAAGGTTTACGAGTCCGGGAGATACTATTAGTGTCCCCGTCACTTTCACCAATACCACTAACAAACGCATCGACGCAAGTATCAAAGCAAGTGCAACAGGTGCTATTAAAATCACCAACCTCGCCGGCGAAAGGATTCAGTTAAATCCCGGACAAGAACAACGCATGGTCTATAAAATAGCAGCACCGTCGGGAACAGGCGAAGGCAGCTTCAATGTTCAGGTCATTAACGGAAAAGAAACCTATTCAGAAAAAACGGCGCTTACTGTTCGTCCTCCTGCAAGTTTACAAGTGCGCAATGGCAGCGGAACAATTAAAGGTGGACAAAGTGGTGCTGCCGATTTCAATTTTGGATTCATTCCATCCAGTGCAGAAGCGGAATTGATTGTGAGCCGTTCACCACTGGTAAGTTTCGCTGATCAGCTTAGTTACTTACTGGATTATCCACATGGTTGCGCTGAACAAACTATCAGCATTGCCTTCCCGCAGATTTATTACGG
>JBIIRF010000300.1:0-3551 GCA_044341715.1 Bacteroidia bacterium
CGCAATGACCAATACAACAAGAAGTATTGCCATGACTACTAAATAAATCGGGAATGAAAATGCTGCGTAAAATTTCCCGTCAATTACCAATATCGCCAGACCGATTAACAACGATGTGCCAATCCACAATAATTGTCGACCATAATTCTGGGTGAGATCGTAAATATTCTTGTGCTCATCATTATAAACAGCAGCATATATATTGATCCACCCCATCAATACAAAGACAAGGTACAAACCAACCAGGAGCCAGTCTATGTTTTCAAATATGCTTTTCTGTTTACGCACGAGTTTGGATTATCTATTTACTGCTGCTGCGGCGGCTGGCTTTACTTTCGCACTATCCAGTTTCATCACTCCATTCTCCGGTCCTTTGTTCAGCAGTGGTAATAAGTATCCGTTGAACATTTTTTCTTCGAGGGTTGGTCGGCTGATGGAGTCACGTAAATATTTTTCCATCATCAGACTTGCAATCGGTGCGGCCCAGGTTGCTCCGAATCCGGCATTTTCAACCATTACGGCAATTGCAATTTGTGGATTTTCTCTTGGCGCAAATGCTACAAACAAACTATGATCTTTTCCATGTGGATTCTGTGCAGTTCCAGTTTTTCCGCAGATGGTGATTGTATCAAATTTGGCAATGCGTGCTGTTCCTGCTTCAACTACGCGTTGCATTCCGTCCTGGATAATATCAAAATTTTCTGCTGATACCTTGGTGTAGTGTTTCTCTGCGAGATTACGCGAGGTGTTGGGTTTTCCTCCAATCGATTTAATGACATGGGGCGTGTAGAAGTATCCTTTGTTCGCAATGATGCAAAGAATATTGGCCATCTGCATCGGATTAATTCCCAACTCTCCCTGTCCGATACCAAGTGAGTAAATGGTGGAGGCTTTCCATCGGTTGGCCCCGTAAACTTTGTTGTAATAATCCACTGACGGAATCAATCCCTTTAATTCATGCGGCATGTCGACGCCGATCTTTTTTCCGATACCAAAACTCATCTGATATTCGCGCCAAATTCTGTAACCCTTTTCACTGGAGCCATATTTGCGATTGTCAACGAATGCGCGGAAGGTGTTACAGAAATAGGGGTTACAACTGTACTGAATGGCGCCTTCGAGGGCAATGGGTGGATGGGGGTGGCATTTTACACTTTTGCTTCCTACTACAAAAGAGTGCGGAAACGAAGTGGATGGCGAGATAATCCCTTCCTGTAATGCTGCCAGTGCGTTCGTTAATTTAAACGTTGAGCCTGGTGGATAATACGCCTGCATCGCACGATTGAAGAGTGGCTTGAGCGGATCTTTGAGCAATACGCCATAGTTCTTCGAGCGGACACGTCCTACAAGCAGATTAGGGTCATAGGATGGACTGGAAATCATCGCCAATATTTCGCCGGTGCGTGGTTCAATGGCGACGAGTGAACCTACTTTGTTTTGTAATAGTTTTTCTCCGTACGCCTGCAATTCCGCATCGAGTGTACAAATCAGATTTTGTCCGGCGAGTGCAATGGTGTCGTAAGTTCCGTTTTTATAACTTCCTTTCTCCCGGTTGAACACATCTACCATGACAATGCGTACTCCACGTTGTCCGCGAAGTTCATTTTCATAACTCTGTTCAATACCGCTGATGCCGATATAGTCACCCTGTCGGTAATAGGGGTTCTTGGCAATCAACGCATCGTTCACCTCGCCGATATATCCAAGAACGTGTGCGGCGGTGTTGTTAGGATATTTTCGTAACGTTCGCGGCTGTACGAAAAAGCCGGGGAATTTGTAAAGTTTCTCCTGAAAGGTAGCGAAGGTTTCTGCGCTGATCTGTTTTTCGAATGTACTGGCTTTTACTTTGGAGAAAGATTTTGCCTTGTTCAGTTTTTCGATGAAGCTTTCTTTCGTGATATCCAGCAGGCGGCAGAATTCCAACGTGTCGATGTCTTTTACCTGCTTGGGAATGACCATGAGATCATATACGGCCTGATTGTAGGCAAGCACTCGTCCTTTGCGGTCATAAATCATCCCTCGTGCGGGATAATCAATCATGTATCGAAGTACGTTGTTATTGGCGGATACTGTGTAGGAGTCGTTTAATACCTGAACATAAAACAGTCGGATAAGAAAAATGAGTACAACCGCCGTGAAGATGCCAAGAATAACAAATCGCTGACCGGTGCCGGGATTGTACATGGTGTTTAAATTACTAAGAAGCGTTTAATACAGGTTGTAGACGGCAGAGTGACCGTAAGTTATGAGGCGTTTCGCGGACGTGCCGTGAGGTACTGGGCAATGATAATGAGCAGCAAAGTTAAGATACTGCTTAGCAATACACGTATAAAGGTGTCAGAAAATTCACTGAAGCGGAATACTTCAATAAAGAAGAGTACCAGGTGATGCGTAACTACCATGAGTGATGCATAGGCCATGAACCAGGGGAATCCGAATTTATGAATTCCGGGAACAGCGTCAGATTCGTATCCGTCGCGGGGAGCAATCATTTTGAGCCAGCCTGGTCGCATGTAAGCCATCACCAGACAAGCAGACGCGTGCATACCGGGTGTGTTTTGAAACATATCGATGGTCAATCCGGCAATCATGGCGATCGGTAAAAGCGCTAGCCTTGGCATGTTTACAGGCAAAGTGAGAATAAACAACACATATAAAAAGGGGTTGATGAATGTGCCTAATTGTACATTGTTCAGAACGACTACCTGTATTGCAGTGAGCAGTAGAAAGCGGATGAATTGTTGGAGGATGCCTAGTATCATTGTTCGTCCTCCTTCGGTTTATTGGCAGATTCAAGAGTTTGTTGTTCCTCTTTCAGCAGACTCTTTACAATATACACATGACTCAGGTTCTTGAAGCTCATGCTCAGCTTTACACGGATTTTATAAAAGGGTGATCCGGGTTCAATTTTATTCTCTGTAACAGTACCAATCATGATGTTGGCCGGAAAATAATCAGAGAACGAGGTGGTCACGATGGTATCTCCTTTTTGTACAGGAACCGTTTTGTCGATTTCATTTAGAGTTACATACGCCGGATCCTCTCCATCCCAGGTGAGCGATCCGAAGAAACCATTACGGCGAATCTTGGCGGAAATTTTAATCTCTTTGTGAAGAAGCGACATCACCGTGCAGTAGTGTTCCGACACATGATTCACAATTCCTACTACACCATTAGAGGTGATAACAGCCATCTCCGGCTTAACGCCTTGCAGACTTCCGCGATTGAGTGTAATGAAATTGTTGCGGTGATTTACTGCATTGTTCACTACATGGGCGGGAAGATAAATATACTGTTGTAATGCTACAGTATCCTGTGCTTGTCGCGTAGTTGAGTCGTCGACGTACTTGGCTTCCTGCAAGAGGGTGCGGAGACGGGCATTTTCTTCGCTTAATACGGTGTTTACCTCACGCAGATGAATATAATCTTTCACATAATTCACCCCTTCCATGGTAGTAGTTACTACGGCATTGGTGGCGTTAAAAGCAGAAGCTTGCTGGAAACGGTTGTTGCGAATGATGAGATAGATGCAGAATGCCTGCAACAGAATG
>JBIIRF010000303.1:0-3549 GCA_044341715.1 Bacteroidia bacterium
AGCTTCAGTTCGTACAGGTGCAGCTCCGTTTGGATGTTTTCCGGCTAACAACGTACGGTCACTCCAGATGGTGTAGTAGTCGTTGAGATGAAAATGTTGTTCCGACATCGCCATGATGCCGTGTGTGAACAATGTTTTGTGTTTGGGTGATAGTTGCTCGAGTCCGGTGGCGTTGCAGCTGCTTTCGTTTTCGAAAACAAGAAGAACATCCAGATCAGAGATGCCGGGAATACTGATGTTGCCGAAACGATATACCGAACGGATGCCGGGCAATGAGCCTAAGTAATGGCTAAGCTCCTGCAGGCATTCGTCATACCATTCGCGTGGACAATATTCTGGACGATCTGTAAAGCGGATCATTCGGGGTCTTGGTTAATCCCTTTTTTACGAAAAAGTGCGAGCAAAGGTTTAAGAGTGAAAACCTTTCTTTTTCCGTCTACAAGTGTTTGATTTCCACAGGTACTGATGGTGTGTAGTCCCTCAGGGTATTGGCGACCGTGGATTGGTGGGGTGATTCGGCGATGAATATGCTCTGAAAATCCTTCCGTGTCGAGGCGGGTGATTTCCATGAGATGAATGCCACTTCCATAGCCTAGACTACTATCCTGCGCCGGTCGGTACAACTTGCCATTGCTGTAGAAAAAGTTCCCGGCAGGTCTTGCGGTGCAGATATCGGTCTTTACCGGATTGTGTGGATGCGGTGTCCATGTACCGTGAAAATCATCGGAGTAGAAAAGATAGAGTTTTAGATCTGCATTGTTATGTTGCTTTCTTGTGGCGAAGATCCACCATTTTCCATCGTGTTGTAATAGCGTGGCATCTACTGCGTCAAAGTCGCTGAGAAGTGTATGCGAATACTGAAGTTTTCCCTCTATGATTTTATAGGCGATGAGTTTACCGGCGGCAGCTTGTTCCGGAATGCAAAATCTTTCGTTGTTCACTTCAACTATAAATGGATAACTGAGATGATGTTTCGCCTCTGGCAGTAATTGCGCGGTTGTCTCGCTTTGTATTTCTAAAAGTCCCTTGTTTTCCTGTTCGTCAAATCGCTCATAGAGAATAACCGTTTTTCCCTCGTGTGAATAGCCAAATGGATCAGCCTTGAATCCGGTTCTGGATACTTCTTTCATCCATTGGATAGGTGGGAGCTGATGAGCTTCCGCGACCGTCTCAATGGGTGCAGGGATAATTCCGATATTCCATTTGTAACGATAAAAAAGTCCGTTAATGCGGTGATTGATTTTAGAGAGAATCGTCGGCGTGGTGATGGGTGCGAAGGTACGTGCAGGTAATTCCGGGACGCTGATATTCGCCTTCGATGGACCATTGCCTACGTATTTGCGGATCCCTTCGATGAATAGTGCGATGAATTGTGCATGCATCAACTGTATCGTTTTAGTCGCTGAATAAGGCAGACAACGAAATCGTCCCTGATTCAATAGTTCTCCATTCGACAGCGTGAGGGTAAGTGTAAAGGTGCTATTCCCTGTTCGGTAAAGATTTTTCGGTTCAAAATAAACCGAATGGTTATCGATATCGTTGATGGTTACACCGATTACCGGAACAGTTAATGCAAATGGTAATCGATCGCCGGATAAATGCAACAGAAACGTAAATGGCTTCTCCGGATTTATTTCATCAATCGTTTGCGAAAAAGAATTACCGGCAGCGGGTGACCATCCGGATGGCGATTTTTCGGTTGATGGAAGTGCGGGTTTCGGAGATGGATTGCCGTTATTCCGGATGAAGCTGATCTCGCAATGAAAAGCCTTCCTGCATTCAATCGCCAGTTCGCTCACCCATTGAGGAACCTGGTGGTCAGAAAGTAAAATTCCGATTTGCATCATACGAGGGCGGACCGATCTATCTGCAAATCTAATCCTTCGCTCTGATATCGCCATCTCCGAAGGGAATGTTTTTTATATTTACCCTCGAAATTATGGCCAGCGCTTCGTTCACTGATAAATTATCGCTCTTCCTCCGGATAAAATCCCGTAAATGGGCCTGGCGGTTGATGAAGGAGCCACATCCTGAAAAATGGGTGTTTATCATTGGCTGTTATAATTCCGGAACTACCTTGCTGAATCGACTTTTGGCAGCGCATCCGCAGATTGGGTCGATGCCGAATGAAGGGCAATTTTATACCGATCAGCTCCCGCGTGGCGCTCAGTTTGGTTTGCGTCGGTTGTGGGCCTTGAAACCGGAATTGTTTTATCTGAATGAGCAGTCTTCTTCGCCGATTGATGTGAATAAACTGAAGCGGGAGTGGGCCTGGTTTTACAATGAGGTGAGTCGTCCGGTTTTGCTGGAGAAAACAATCGCTAATGCCGCCCGGACACGCTGGCTGCAGAAGAATTTTGCGAATAGTTCGTTTATTTTTTTGTTGCGTGATCCTTATGCTGTGGCGGAAGGTATTCGCAGGAAGGAAGGTCATTCATTGGAGGAGGCGATTCTGCAATGGAAAAATTCGTATGAGCTTGTATGGAATGATTTGCCGTTTTTAGAGCGGAAACTGGTCTTGAAATACGAAGACCTGGTGGCAGATACCGATGGAGTATTGAAAGAAATCGCCGGTTTTCTGCAGTTGAGTTCATTTGAAAAATCATTTTCAGAAGAGACATTCGAGGTTCATAAAGTGCAGTCGAAGATCGAAAATATGAATGCTTCCTCTTATACGAAATTGTCGAAGGAAGATTTTGAAACGATCAACCGTCTGGCAGGTGATCTCATTGTGAAGCTGGGTTATACCCTGATGGCCTGATGCGCTTTTAAGATCCGGTCCATTTCATCGATTAACGCTTTCATCTTTGGAAATAAAGATCGCAGTTGTTCGCTTAGTTTAGCATCCGGTTGCTTTCTCGCTGATTCTCCCTTGTAAAACGTCGACCAGTCGGCACGAATTTTTTCAATAGCAGCTATGGTCTCCAGATGTGTTGCTGGTAAATGTTGTTGTATGACCTCGAAACTTTCTTTTTTCCAGATGGGCTTTTTGTTCAATGCCTGTAAGAATGCCGCCGGCAGCAGGAGACATTCACTGATAAAAAGTTTGCTGTAATAGAATTGTTCGAGGGTGCTTTTTTGTGCAGAGCGTTTGTAAATTCCCTGACATAAATCCTCGTAAAGTATGCTGTAATCCTGATGTGCCGGATCAATTTTTACTGTTAAATTATAACCGGTGGATGGATAAATGCTTTTACTTTTCTCCAGAAGTATTGATGGTAGTTGTGCATCCGGATACCTGTTTAGTTCATTGCTGAGAAGTACACTCCATCCATGATGTTGCAAAGGGTCCATCTTCTTCATCAGGTGTGCTGTTTTATGTACAATCTTGTGAAGGACACGAAGCTGTGAAGCACTGTAAATTTCGACCGGATCAATCAATAGAATTCCGTCGAAATCGCTGAATGAAGTCTCTTCGGAATCGGCAATGCTTCCCTGTACGAAGGCCGCTTTTATTGCCGGATGTTTATGCAGTTGCAGGTATTGCTGAATAGCTTGCGCTGTTTTGTTCTTGCCATCGTAACCGGCAATCTGGAGTGTTGTTGAATC
>JBIIRF010000302.1:0-3549 GCA_044341715.1 Bacteroidia bacterium
GGTCTCCACCGACTTTGACATAGCAGATAAACTCTACTTCGAGCCGGTATTCTGGGAGCATATCTACGACATCATTCAACACGAAAATCCGGTAGGAGTGATTGTGCAGTTAGGTGGACAAACTGCGCTCAAACTTGCAGAGAAACTCGACAAATACGGCATCAATATTATCGGCACCAGTTACAAGTCGCTTGACCTTGCCGAAGACCGCGGATCCTTCTCCACTTTACTCAGAGATTTGGGTATACCATATCCGAAGTTTGGCGTGATTGAAGATGCTGATCAGGCTGTTGAATTAAGTCGGGAACTTGGTTTTCCTTTACTCGTGCGTCCATCATATGTACTGGGCGGACAGAGCATGAAAATTGTCATCAACGAACAAGAGTTAGAGACTCACGTTGTCAATATCCTCAAAGACATACCAGGCAACAAAGTCCTGCTCGATCACTTCCTCGAAAAAGCCATCGAAGCAGAAGCCGACGCTATTTGTGACGGAGACGATGCCTACATCATCGGAATCATGGAGCATATTGAGCCGGCCGGAATCCACAGCGGCGACAGCAATGCCGTACTTCCGCCTTTTGATCTCAGCGACAATGTAATCAAGCAGATTGAAGACATCACCCGCAAGATCGCATTAGCCATGAATGTAAAAGGGCTCATCAATATTCAGTTCGCCATCAAGAATGAGATTGTGTATGTAATTGAAGCCAATCCACGCGCCTCCCGCACGGTGCCATTCATCGCCAAAGCATACGACGAGCCTTACGTCAACTACGCCACCAAGCTGATGTTGGGAGAGATGAAAGTAAAAGACTTTACGTTCAATCCGCGCAAGAAAGGCTATGCCATTAAAATTCCGGTATTCTCCTTCGAAAAATTCAGAGATGTAAACAAAGAGCTTGGACCGGAAATGAAATCCACCGGAGAAGCCATCTACTTCATTGACGACCTCGAAGATGATTTCTTCCAGCAGGTATACGGCGAACGAAACCTCTATCTCTCCCGATAAAATATAACACCGGCCTAACCGACTTCTTCAAAAGGTATGTCAGAATTCATGTTGGTTTTAGTCATCATCTTCCTGCTCTTCGGGGTATTCAGGAGATATATTTTTTTCTTCGTAATGAGTGCCATCTCCAAGAAATTATTTCGGGAGATGAACCGTATGCAGGACCGACAGCGCGAAGCTTTCAACCAGCAACAGCAGCAAACGCGTGTCAACGTTGACCCCGAACAGACCCGACAGCGCAAAAATTTCCGCGACGACCAGGGCGAGTACGTTGACTACGAAGAGGTAAAAGACTAAGGATTTCGACGATAGGAAGAGGGCAGGATCCCTATTCACACAAACAGCACCCTTTAACAAGAGGTTAAATGCTCGTTTTTTCAAGCAACAGATGCCAAAATATCACTATTTTCAGCCTCTGAAATTCTTATGAAACCATCCCTCTTTAAACAGCTGCAGCCGCACCTCATTGCGCTCGGCATCTTCCTCGTCATCACCTTCCTGTACTTCTCACCGGTATTCACCGGAAAGGCCCTTGAACAGCATGATATTGCCCAATGGCTGGGGATGTCGAAGGAGCTCAGTGATTACCGCGACGCAACCGGCATCGAACCATTGTGGACATCGGCCATGTTCAGCGGAATGCCGGCGTACCAGATATCGGTTTTATTCCCATCCAACCTTATACAGTATGTGAGCAGTACATTCATGCTGGGATTACCATCACCGGCCAACCTGCTCTTCCTGGGACTCCTCGGATTTTACATCCTCATGATCACCCTCAAGGCCGACTATCGCATCGGAATCGCCGGAGCAATAGCCTATGCCTTCTGCTCGTTCAATTTTGTTTCCATCACAGCCGGACACAATACCAAGGTACAAGCCATAATGCTTATTCCGATGATCCTCGCCGGAGTCATCATGGCCTACCGGTCGAAGTGGTTATTGGGAGCGGCCATTACCGGATTAGCTTTATCAGTTCAGATCTATGCGAATCACCTTCAGATCAGCTATTACCTCGCCATTACGATTGGCATGCTGATCCTTTTTGAAGCAGCACGAGCAATTCAGGAAAAACAACTTCCCCATTTCTTCAAAGCCAGCATCGCCTTAGCCATTGCCGCCGGATTAGCCGTATTGCCGAATATCACCAATCTCTTACTGACCTATGAGTATGGAAATTACTCGACACGTAGTCAATCAGAATTAACAGAGAAAAAAGTCAGCACCGGACTCGACAAAGACTATGCACTCGGCTGGAGTTATGGAAAGCTCGAGACCATGACACTGCTCATCGCTGATTTTGCAGGAGGATCGACCAGCTACGAACTCGACAATAAATCGGAAACCTACAAAGCCATCGCATCCAACGCCGGCGACGCACAGGCGAAATCTTTCGTTAAGGCGGCACCGTTATACTGGGGAGATCAGCCAATGACAAGCGGTCCGGTGTATAATGGCGCTATTCCATTCTTCCTGTTCATACTTGGATTATTCCTCATTGGCGGAACCATGCGCTGGTGGATCATCTCCGCCACGGCCTTGTTCATCATGTTGTCGTGGGGTAAAAACTTCTTACCACTCACCGATATTTTCTTCAATCACTTCCCGGCGTATAATAAATTCCGCTCCGTAGCCATGGCACTTGTCATTGCATCGTTCATGATACCATTCGCCGGAATGCTCGGATTAAAATTATTCACTGATGGCAGCATCGACAAAGCACGACTGAAAAAAGCATTGATGACCTCCTTCTACATCAGTGGAGGACTCACCTTGTTGTTCGCGTTATTACCGGGATTATTCTGCGATTTCAACGGAGAAGCCGACGAACAGCTCAAGCAATACGACTGGTTACTCGCAGCACTTCGACAAGACCGTGAATCGATTTTACGCATGGATGCTTTTAAATCCTTCTTCCTCATCGCACTCGCATTCGGATTATTGTATGCATGGTTAAATGATAAAATCAAATTGAATGTAGTAGTGCCTGTACTGGCGCTATTGATTCTTTTCGATTTATGGAGCGTAGATAAACGTTATCTCAATGGAGACATGTTTGTGTCCAAATCAAAAGCAGAAGCACCATTTGATATGACTCCTGCCGATCAGCAGATCAAACAGGATCAGGGATACTACCGGGTAATGAATACAGCTGTGAGTACGTTTAACGATGCAAGCACCTCTTACTGGCATCGTTCTATCGGTGGTTACCACGGCGCAAAACTCAAACGTTATCAGGAGCTCATCGAGTATCAGATAAGCAAAGGCAACATGAATGTGTTGAACATGCTCAATACAAAATACTTCATTGTACGTAATCCACAAGATCAATCACTCGCCGTACAAACGAATCCCGGAGCATTGGGAGCAGCATGGATCGTCAACGATTGGAAAGTGGTAGCCAATGCAGATGAAGAACTCAAAGCATTGGATAGCCTCGATACACGAACGACTGCAGTTGTAGATCAACGTTTCGCCGGTGAAATAAAAAATGCGCAGAAAGGAATAGATAGTACAGCTACTGTCCGTATCGTCAT
>JBIIRF010000053.1:0-9507 GCA_044341715.1 Bacteroidia bacterium
CTGTAGTCGAGGCCGTCGTTGCGGAGCAGACTGGTGGTGAGTCCGAATAGTAAGAGTACAATTCCGCTGATGCCGGCTATTCCAAATCCGGGTATGACAAATATCTCGAGGGCGATGAGAACAATTCCAACAAAGGCAACCAGTATCTCCCAATTCTGCGCGAGTCCGTCGAGGTAGAGTGGGGCGAAGTAAAGAATCGCGGCTGCTATGGCGACAATGAGCGGTAATCCAATGCCGGGCTGTTGTAACTCGTAGTAGAGTCCGCCGAGCATGAGCAATATCAAAACGCCACTTACCGCAGGATGCATGAGCCAGCCGATGAATTGGTCGATCAGACTGCTTTCGTAACGTTCAATCTTGTAGTTGCTGTATCCGGCCTGTTGCAGTACTTCGGGAATACTTTCTGCGATACCTTCGCAATATCCGAGTCGTAGGGCTTCGGTGCTGGTGAGGGTGAGGACCTTGCCTGAATCATTCACTCCGGCAATGGCGATGCGGGCGTCTACCATGGCTTCTGCAATGCGTGGATCTCTTCCCCTTGCTTCGGCGGTGGATCGCATCATGCTGCGCATATAACTCTGGTATTTGTCGGGAAGAGCTTCGGCGTTTTGGGTGACCACCGTGGCGGCTCCGATGCTGCTTCCTTTGCGCATGTAGATCTTGTTGCAGGCGATGGCGATGAGGGCTCCGGCTGAGGCGGCGTTGTTGTCGATGTAAACGATGACGGGTTTCTTCGTGTTGAGAAGAGAGGTGCGGATGCTGTCGGCGGCGTCGAGTAATCCTCCGTAGGTGTTCATGCGGATCAGAATGACGTCGGCTTTTTTCTCGTCGGCGGCTAAGAGAGCTTTTTGTACGTGGCGGGCAACTCCCGGACTGATTTCATCTTTTATATCGAATTGAAAAACAGTTGTTTGTCCTGAAGCGATGGTGAAGATAGAGGGGATGAATACCGTGAAGATCAGCAGAAGCGTTATCCGTAGGAATCCGGTGGGTATCAGGTGTTTCATTGCTGTTAATTAATGTGTTGAAAAGAGAAATTGACAGGAGTGCGGCTACAGAGGCCATACCGCTATACTTGTGTAAAGATATGAATCAAAAGCTGATAGGTTTTAGAATGCGGAAAGCAGGGGTTTTCTTCCTGTTTTTCATGATGTTAGCAACATGGTCGCAGGCCTCATCACCCGACTCTCTGCGTACCCGTTGGATCAATGGGAAGAAATATGTGCTGCATAAAGTGGCGCCGAAGGAGACGTTCTCGAGTGTCTCCCGGAAGTATAACGTGACGATTGCGGAATTGCAACAGGCCAATCCGGGGGTTGCTGGATTGAAGATCGGGCAGATAATTAATATTCCGGTTTTATCGGGAGATGCTTCTCCTGCACCGGAATCCCCATCGGCTCCACCAACTGCCGCGCCTAAATCTTCTTCAGGTGCGGTGAAGATGCATACCGTGCAAAAAGGGGAGACCCTCTACCGTATTTCGAAAATGTACGGCATGACGGTAGATGACCTGAAAGCGTTGAATGGACTTTCATCGAATAATGTTTCGCTCGGACAAAAACTCAAAGTGAATCCGGGTGCTGCCGTTTCTTCACCGATTGTTACAGTACCAACGCCGGTGAAAGAACCCTCTCCAGCTCCTGAGCCTGTTAAAGAACCCATCAAAGAACCGGTAAAAACTCCGGTGAAGGAACCTGCTCCTGCAGTGGAAGAAGTTCCTGTGCCGAAACCGGTAGCACCAACTGAGCCTGTTCGCGCAACTCCTACTCCTGCACCGGTAGATACCCCAAAAACTTCTCCCAAAGAAACTAACGGCGACGAGTTACCGAAAGCGTACAGCAATCCCGGCGCTTCCCGCACTTCTACCATCGAGAAAGATCCGAAGACAGGAGTAGAGGTAGAGAAGGTAGTGGAAGTTGGTGTCGCTACTTGGATCAACGAAAACGACCTCAACCAGAATAAATTTTATGCCTTGCACCGCTCTGCTCCGGTAGGTACCATCATTAAAGTCACCAACCGCATGAACAATAATTCCGTGTTCGTGAAAGTTGTAGGCGTACTTCCTGAAACAGGCGACAATACCAACGTCATCATCAAAATCACCCAGGCGGCCGCACAACGCATCGGCGCCATCGATCAAAAATTCACCGCTGAACTTAGCTACGGCATCAGCAAGTAAAATATCTCACCACAAAAAAGCCCGGCAGATCTCACATCTCCCGGGCTTTATTTATTAATTCCCATCCGCGAATTCCGCTTACAGAAATATTCTTCCAAAGAAGGAGTTGATAGAAGCGGAACCGCTTAATCCGTAAGATCAGCGTTCCCATTTACTATCGTTCAGCAAATCCGCGCAAATCCGCACAACCCTGATAATCCGTGTTCCCAACTGCTGCCGACGGGAACACCCTTCGATACGCGTGTTAATTTTGATTGAGGATATTATTTTTAGTCGCTACTCAGGGGCCTTGAAACGTATAAACATAATCGGTACTAATAGGTATTCGCCAATCTGACGAAGCACTGCACTCCCATATTCGCAAACAGTGCAAATCATAATTTTCATAAAAAACCAGTGGCTAACCATTCCTCCGACGGGAACACAGATAAAACGGTTCCGCAGGTTTTTAGCTAAAAACTGCGGAATAACTGATTCCCGCAGATCTATTCCTGAGACGAATATTAATTTCGTTCGAATTTGCCAATTTGCCAATCCACCAATTCACCAATTCGGCAATTCCCACAGTGCAAATCATAATTTTCATAAAAAACCAGTGGCCAACCATTCCGCCGACGGGAACACAGATTAAACGGATTTCACTGATTCCCGCAGATCTATTCCTGCCACGAATTTAACTACGTACTAATTTGCTAATTCGCTAATTTGCCAATTTGCCAATTCCATCTCCTTCGGAGCACTTCAGTTCTATACCCCCCCCGGAGTTTCAATAGAACGAAAAAAGGGACTGCCCATAACGACCAGCCCCTTTTATAACAATGAATTTTATTTTACTGAATCGTGATTCGCTTACTGATACTCTTCTCTGTGCCACTCGCTGTAACCGTCATCATGTAGATGCCTTTGCTTAGGTGGCGCAGGTCAAGCTCCTTGCGGTGCTCACCACTGAATTGCGACAGACTATACACATACACTTTTTCTCCAAGCGTATTCGTAATCGTTACCTGGTAGTTGTCTTGACGTGCTGCATTGAACGCAACTGTAAACGCTCCTTCTGATGGATTCGGATACAACTCAATCGCATTGCCGGCAATCACATCTTCCAGACCAATCACTGCACAGGTATCAACCGCTGTTACCGGACTCCTTCCTGTATTACATGAAATTTCATTGTAATTCCAGAGATAGAAGAAGTAGTAATAACCTGGTGTTCCGGCATTACTTCCTGTTACATTGATGCATGAACTATTGTATGGATATACTGCTCCGGCAGAGTTACGGTAAAGATCTACGAGTCCGCGACACTTGATGAAATAATTGGTGCCGGGATATACCGTGAAGTTTACATTGACAGTAGTCGGATTACTTCCTGAGGCTGGAATGAAGATTGTCGTATCTGCGTAAACGTTACCCTGTGCATCCAGAATTTCAATCGTTCTGTTGCCGGCAGAGTTAGCATATACATCGAATGAATTAATAACAACCGGACAAACTACATCAAAGTACAATCCGCGTATATCGTTGGCGGTGAAGAAAGCTCCCGCACCTGCACTGTTAGATGCTTCTCCAGCAAAATCAGGAATACCTACCGGGAATTCTTCGTCAACATAGTAGGTGGTAGTGCCGGTGATGTTCGGGCTATAGCTGCTACCTGTTGTGAGCAGATTTCCTCCGCCCGGTGCATCCCACCAGCGCAGTGTTCCTGCTCCGGTTCCGTTGGCAGTGAGTGTCACACTTCCCGGACCACATCGCTCTGCTCCAACAGTGGAAGGATCAGGGTTGGAGGAACTGGCAATGTTGATGAAATTGGTAGTTGTCGTAGTGTCGCCACCGTTAGCGTTGGAGGTGATCAATGTAACAGCATAGTTACCGGGCGTGTTGTAGTAAACAAGTGGGTTCTGTTGAGTGCTGGTAGAAGGATTTCCGCCTGCAAAACTCCATAACCAGGAGGTAGGTTGCCCCGAGGAGAAATCGGTGAACTGTATCGCTGATCCCGGACAAGTAATGTTCTGACTCGATCCGAATGCAGATACCGGCGCATAAGATCCGGGAACATATAAATCCGATTCCCATATTCCGCGTCCGTAAGTAGATGCGCGGATTTTGCTGGTAGGATAAAAGACTTCAAGTTGTGTGACAATCACATTCGGCAGACTGTTGCTGAATGGTTGCCAGATAGTCATGCTTGCATCTTTGTAGAATACACCAACGTCTGTTCCGATGTACAATGCTTCGTTGGAATTATTAACGAGCGTAATGCAGTTTACAGGAATGTTCGGAATTGAACCGGATAAATTGATCCATGTTGCGCCCTGATCGTTTGTCTGATATACTTTGTTGGTGTTGGTGAATCCGGAGTAAGTGATCCACGCTTTGTTGGGATCAGTATCGCTGCATACAATATGCGATATTCTTCCGGATGGTACCGTTGTTACATTGGTCCAGCTTGTACCTCCGTTTGTGGTTTTGTAGAAGTTTCCGGCCTTGGCTACCCATATCACCTGGTTATTGGCAGGAGATACAGCAAATTCGTCAATGGTGGCGGTGTTGGTGTAGTTAGAAATTTTAGTCCAGCTGCTTCCGCCGTTCGTGCTTCTCCACATATTGACAAAACCTGCGTAGATCGTAGTGGCTGTTACCGGATCCTGGCTCCATGGCGTTACCCATGCTCCGGTTTCGTTGATGGATCCGTTGGCGCCGCTCCAGGAGTTACCGCCGTTGGTAGATCGGTTGAGTGATCCTTCGTATTGCGATCCCCACATATTGTTGTCGTTGGTGCGGTCAATGAAGCAAAGCATTCCGTCGCCGCCCATTACCTGGTCCCAGCTTCCGTTGTATCGGTTCGTACCATTGTCCTGCCATCCTTGAATAAGTAAGTTGGCATTGGTGCTCGATTGTCCGAATCCATACATCTGTGCAATTTCCAGATCGTCGCTGAGGTCGGTCCAGGAGGTGCCGGAATTGGTTGTTTTGAATATTCCTCCATCGTTTGCGGAGAAGATAGTACCTCCGGAAGTATAAACAAGATCGTGAATGTCTGCGTGTACATACGGCGCTCCTGATCCTGTCCAGTGTCCGATGATGTTGAAGCTGCTTCCTCCATTGGTGGAGCGCCAGATATTTACTCCGCCGGTTACAATTTCATCTTTGTTGGTAGGAGAGGCAGCGAAGGCTAAGTCGTACCATCCTTGTCCGCCTGTTCCGGTGCCGTTGGATGCCCAGCCTAAAATATTGGTTGGACTTGATGTCGTTACCTTGGTGAAGCTGGCTCCGCTATTGGTCGATTTGTAAATTCCTTCGAATCCATAGTCGGTGGCGGCTTTTGCGGTGAGGACATACACGTAGTTGCCATCATTGGCAGTAACGGCAATGGCCATACGACTTAAGTTCGCTGCTGCAGTGAATCCGCTGGTGATCTTGGTCCAGGTTTGGCCGTTGTCGGTAGAGCGGAAGAACTCGGTGCCGGCAGTGTAAACCGTATTTGGATCGCCTGGTTTGAATTCGAGATCTTTGAAACTTCCTGCCTGTACTAACGTGAACGTATTACCGCCATCAGTACTGCGGTGTATTCCCGCTGAGCTGGCTACAAGTAATGTGCTGGTGTTGTTTGGGTCGATGAGAATTTTGCTGATCTGTCTTGTATTGGCCATGTAGTAACTCAGACCGGTAGTATTCCAGGTGGTACCGCCGTCAGTCGTTTTTAAAATTCCGATGGTGTAGTTGTCTGCTGCATCGCCGTCTCCGGTAGCCAGATACATCACATTGGTATTGGTAGGATCAATGGCGATGTCGGTGCAACCTATTACCTGTGCGAGTTTGTCCGTGTTGGTGTACCAGGTGATTCCTCCGTCAGTCGATTTCCATAATCCTCCTGCAGGTGCGCAAACGTAAATGGTATTGGGATCATTCGGATCGAAGCGTACAGCGTTGAGTCGTCCTGCTCCGCCTCCGGAAGGAATGTTGCTGGTGGGTCCGATGAGTGTCCAGTTGCCGGCATTCATCATCTTATGTTGACTCATGTACTTCTGGTTCTCTCTGTAGGCCAGTGATGGATCAAAACGTTCTCCACTTGGTCCTACACGGGGAGCCATGAACCATTCCCAACGTTTGTATTGGGAAAATCCGGGTACTTCCAGCTCTTCTTCGCTGACACCTTCGCCTTTCTGTCGCTCCATTTTGCGCTTGAGGCGTTCAATCTGTCGGTCTTTTTTTACGTAGTATTTGTTGAATGCTTTCTGTACCTCTGTAAGTTTTACGTCGGGATTCTGCATCATCTCTACCCAGTTCTGGGCTGACAAAGGCATTGCTCCGATACTTAAGAGAAGTACCAGTGCGATTAATCGAAATAGTTTGTTCATTTGGTTTGGCTGTTGTAACTCCAAATATAGAAAATACAGCCTTTCCTGCAAGCGTTGGCAGGGTAAATGTTTGCAGGAATTGATAAGTACAGCGTTTTCTTCGATTTATCCGTGTAGCTGTAGAAAAGCAGGATAGATATTATCCCTTCCTTCGTTTGCGTTCGGCAAGTAGGAGCGATAATTCCCTGCCTGTTTGCCCGGCTATGGAGGTGTTCTCCTGTGCTCTGCGGGTGAGGTAGGGAAGTACGGCTGATACCGGACCATAAGGCACATATTTTGCGACTCTGTATCCGGCATTTGCGAGGTTGAAGCTGATATGATCACTCATGCCCAGCAACTGTGAAAAATAAATACGTTCGTCGTCGGGGGAGATGCCTTTTTCGGCCATGAGCTCCATCAACAATAAACTGCTTTGTTCATTATGGGTGCCGGCGCAGATATGTATGCGGTCGACATTTTCTACGCAGTATCGCAATGCGTCGTTGTATTCACGGTCGCTTCCTGCTTTATCGGCGTTTATCGGAGATGCGTAACCGTTAGCTTCAGCACGTTCGCGTTCTTTTTCCATGTAGGCGCCGCGTACCAGCTTTAATCCGAGATAATATCCGCCGCTGATAGCTTTCTGCTGGGCGTTGCGGAGAAATTCAAGACGATCGTGGCGGTAGAGCTGGATGGTGTTGTAAATGAGACAGGCTTCGGTGTTGTATCGTTCCATCATGGAGGTGGCCAACTCGTCAATAGCAGGCTGTATCCACGATTCTTCGGCGTCAATAAATACTCTTACGCCGAGCTTGTAGCCTTCTTCGCAGATTCTTCTTACACGGTCTTTTATGCGACTGAATTCGGCGGCTTCTTCAGAGTTGAGGGTGTTGCCTGCACTTACTTTTTCCAGCAAGGCGAAGCGGGCGAGTCCGGTGACTTTAAATACACTGAAGGGAATATTGGGATCTCCCTTGGCGCGTCGTACAGTGGCGAGAATCTCTTCGCAGGAATGATCGAATTCAACTTCTTCTTCCTTGCCTTCTACCGAGTAGTCGAGTATGGAGCCTACGCCGAGTTTGCCTAATCGCTCTATAGTGCGTGCGCAGTCGTGGATGTCTTCCCCTCCGCAAAAATGTTTGAAGATGGTGGCTTTGATGAGTCCTTTTACCGGTAAATGGTAGCGAAGTGAGGCGGTGGCCAGATTGCTGCCGACTTTTACAAGCGCAGGATAACTTATGGCCTTGAAGAGCCAGTATGCACGTTGTATTTCGCGGTCGCTGCGAAAGGCAAACGAGTTTTCGAGATTGTCGAAGGAGACCTTCGGGTGAGATTCCATGAGCACGCTCAAAGATAGGTACTACAGTAAAATATAAAAAATGCGATTTATCATTAATTTAAGGGAGATCGGGCTTAGCAGATTGGATGTCAATGCCTAATTTTGTTGGTTCTGCGTCAGTGAAAGATGTGATGTCTTCTCTTAAATTTGGTGGTATATGTCTCTGAAAACGGTTTCTTCTGATTTGGTTTCCCTTGATCTGCTGGATCATCAGGTGTTTACGGGGGAAGGCGCGCTGTCAGCGTTTTTTCAGTGGCTTTCGTCCGCTTATGGGCAGCGAAAAATTGCGGTCCTCTGTGATGAAAATACAGTGCGGCATTGTTTTTCGGTGTTCTCGGCGATGTGTCCGAGGGAAATTACCTTGTTTCCACTGGTGATTCAGTCGGGGGAGGAGTATAAAACGATGGATACTGCGATGCGTCTCTGGAGGGATCTCTCGGCTTTGCAGATGGAGCGGGGTGATCTTTTAGTGAACCTGGGCGGTGGTGTGGTGTGTGATCTGGGTGGCTTCGTGGCGGCTACGTATCTACGGGGAATTCCGTTTGTGCATGTTCCTACGTCGCTGTTGGCGCAAGTGGATGCTGCTATCGGTGGCAAAACCGGCGTCGATCTGGATGGTATGAAGAACAGAGTGGGGCTGACCGTTTTTCCGGAGGCAGTGTATTGTTTTCCCGGTTTTATGAAAACGTTGCCGGCCATTGAGTGGAAATCTGCGCTGGCGGAGGTGTTGAAGCATGCACTGGTGAAGGATGCTGCGCTTTGGTCGCTGTTACAAGAGGGGATTTTGACGAATAATCGGGTGATGGAATTGTTGCCTCAAATTCAGCAGGTGAAGGTGGAGGTGGTGAAGGAGGATCCGCAGGAGAAGGGTGTGAGGAAGATGTTGAATTTTGGACATACTGTCGGACACGCTTACGAGAGTGCCTGTGTCTTTTCGCGTCAGGAACCGGTGCCGCATGGATTCGCAGTGGCGTTGGGTATGTTGGTGGAGACAGATATTTCGGTGGAAGTGTGTGGATTGAAGGTGTCGGAGGCAGATGAGATTTCAAATATGATCACAACCGTTTTCGGGGAGATGAATCTTCAGGCGTTTACGGTGGAGGAGTTGATGCAGTGGATGCGTTACGATAAAAAAAACAGAATGGGTGTGCTGCAGTTTAGTTTGTTAAAGTCGATTGGTGTGGCAGTGGTGAATCAGCAGGTGCCGGATGGTATGGTGGTTGATACGCTGCGGAAATTTGGTGCGCAATGAAACTGCTGCGAAATAAAAATATTGAGTTGAATGCGCCGGTGGTTTTTCAGCTGCCGTCGTCGAAGAGTTTGTCGAATCGGGCATTGATCATTCGTGCATTGGCTGAAACTCGTTTTCCACTTGAGAATTTATCAGAGGCGGATGATACCAGACAGTTGTTGCAATTAATTGATCATCCTGCTGCGGTGGAGTTTTGTGGCGCTGGTGGTACAACGTTGAGATTTTTATTGGCGTTGCGTGCAGCGCAGAATCATTCGTCGCTGTTATCGGGATCTGAGCGTTTGCAGCAACGTCCGCTGGCTCCATTGGTGGATGCGCTGCGTTCCTTGGGTGCTGATATCGATTATGTGCAGCAAGAAGGCTTCGCTCCGGTGCAGTTGAATGGCGGTGTTTTATCCCG